>JBOFRT010000061.1:0-22319 GCA_051651165.1 Cetobacterium sp. | reverse complement strand
ATCCTTCAAACTGTTTCAGGTTAGTGTAGTATAAGTGGTGGTGAGAGAAGGATTCGAACCTTCGAAGGCAGAGCCGTCAGATTTACAGTCTGATCCCTTTGGCCGCTCGGGAACCTCACCATATCTTATTTAATTTTATTGGTACCCCGTAGGGGAATCGAACCCCTGTTTATAGAGTGAAAATCTATTGTCCTAACCGTTGAACGAACGGGGCGTTCATGGTGCCGCTTATCGGAGTCGAACCAATTACCTACTGATTACAAGTCAGTTGCTCTACCAGGTGAGCTAAAGCGGCATCCCTTAGACATTTATAATTATACCCTATGATATAAAAAAAGTCAATATTTTTTTTAAAAAAAGAAGTAGAATATTTCTCTACTTCTAACTTTCTTTTATTTTACTTGCTTTATCAACTATTTTTTTAATTGAATTAATAGTTCTCTATATTGTTTTACCATAACTTTTGTCATAGATTTTTTTATTAACTGATACCATTTAAACTGAACTGTTTCCATTCCTCTAACAGCATCTGCAACCATTCTTGTTAAAAACTCTTGCTCTTCATATGAAAGTTTTAATTCCATTCTATCCTTTGAATCAGCTATAGTTTTTACATAATCTAAAAACTGCCCTACATTTTGCATTCCATTATTTACATCAAATTGTTTTTTTATCTCTTCTATGAATTTAGATAAGAATTTTTTTGTTCCTTTATCTAAAGTTACAGAATACTTTCTTTTTCCTTTTCCTATCTTTTGAATCGAGTTCATCATTCCCATCATAGATGACATCGAATTCATTTGCATAGGGTTCATGTTATTTGGGTTTAACTTTTGTGCCTTCATTATTCTCCTCCAAAATTTTATATTTTACCAATAAGTTTCTCTATTGTTTCTTTTTTTATTGCTCCCTCACGAAGTATTTTAGGGATATCTTTTGTTAAATCTAATATTGTTGACTCTACTCCTAAAGGTGATACTCCTCCATCAACAATTATATCAACTCTTTCTTTAAATCTATCATTTAACTCATCATAACTTCTAGGAGTTATTTCACCCGATATATTAGCACTTGTTGTTGGTAAAATCCCTCCAACCGCTTCTATTATCTCCTGAGCTAATTTTAAAGCTGGAATTCTTACTCCTACTGTCTCTCCTCCAGAAACCATTATATCTGGAACGCTATTTTTTTTATTTAAAATAATTGTCAAAGCTCCTGGCCAAAACTCTTTTGCCAACTTCTCCACAAGATTTTTTTTATCTTTATCAACTATCGCTATTTTTTCTATATATTCAACTTTACTTAAAAGAGCTATTAATGGAGAACTAAAGTTTCTCTCCTTAGCTGCATATATCTTTTCAATTCCTTCTAAAGATTCTATATTTGCTCCTACACCATAAACTGTATCTGTTGGATATATAATTATTCCATTTTCATCTAAAGTTTTTTTTATAGTTCCGAAGTCAATATTGTCTTTTTTATATACAATTCTTTTCATAATAAATCCTTTTCCTTATTTTTTTTATTTATTATAAAATAATTCTAACATATAAAAATAAAAAAAGCTAGTATAATACTAGCTTTTCTAAGTGCTTTTACTTTTCAAATAATTCAGATACAGATTCGTTATTTACAATTCTTCTAACTGCTTCTGCAAGTATCTCATCAACAGATACTACTTTTATTTTATCTATTTTTTTAGATTCTGGAAGTGCTATTGAATCAGTTATGATAACCTCTTTTAAGCAAGAAGCTTCTAATCTTTCAATAGCTGGATCAGAGAATACTCCATGAGTACAACAAGCATAAGCTTCTATAGCTCCTCTTGCCATTATAGCTTCAGCTCCATTTGTTATAGTTCCTGCAGTATCGATCATATCATCGATAAATATTGCAGTTTTACCTTCAACTTCACCAATTAAGTTCATTACTTCTGACATATTCGGCTTCGGTCTTCTCTTATCAATGATTGCTATTTTACAATCTAACCATTCAGCTAATTTTCTAGCTCTTTTTACTCCTCCGATATCTGGAGATACTACTACCACTTTCTCTCCTGATAATCCTCTAGCTATAAACGACTTAGCTAATAAAGGTAATGCTTGCATGTGATCCATTGGAATATCGAAGAATCCTTGAATTTGATCAGCATGTAAATCCATAGTTACGATTCTTGTCGCTCCTGCTGTTGTTAATAAATTTGCCACTAATTTAGAAGTGATCGGCTCTCTAGGTCTTGATTTTCTATCTTGTCTAGCATATCCATAGTAAGGAATAATAACGTTTATTGATTTTGCTGACGCTCTTTTTAATGCATCGATAAATATTAATAACTCCATTATATTCTCGTTTACTGGCTCAGATGTAGATTGAACAACAAATACGTCTCTACCTCTTACTGTTTCTCCTACACAAACATAAACCTCTCCATCTTTAAATCTAACAATCTCAACATCTCCTAATGAAGTTCCGTACTTCTCTGCTATTTTTGTAGCTAACTCCATGTTTGATGTTCCGGCAAAAATTTTTACCCCAGGTCTTTCCATTTTATCTATTTCCTCCAATCAAATTTTATAACTTGTTTACTTCTTGATACCGCTAAGGCATTTTCTGGAACATCTTTTGTTATTACAGATCCTGCTCCAACCAATGCATTTTCTCCTATATTTACAGGAGCCACCAACATGGTATCACTTCCTATAAAAGCATTTTTTCCAATTGTGGTTTTGAATTTATTTTTACCATCATAATTACATGTTATTGTCCCTGCACCTATGTTAGTTTTTTCTCCAACTATAGCATCTCCAAGATATGTTAAATGCCCTGCCTTAACACCCTTTTCTAATACTGATTTTTTCACTTCTACGAAGTTTCCGATATGAACTTCCTCTTTCAGATGTGATTTAGGTCTCAAGTGAGCAAATGGACCAATTGTTACCCTATCCTCTACTATACTCTCTTCTAATACAGAACTCTCAACTCTAACATCGTTTCCTACTTTACAATCTATTATTCTTGTATTTCCTAAAATTTCACAATTTTGACCTATCACTGTATCACCTTGTAATAAAGCTCCTGGATAAACTACTGTGTCCTGACCTATTTGAACACTCTCTTCTATGTAAACACTATTTTTATCAATGAAAATAACTCCATTTTCCATGTGTTTTTCGTTTATTCTATTTTTCATTATGCAATTTGCTTTTTCTAACTCTATTTTAGAATTTATTCCTAAAATTTCGTCATTATCCTCTAATAAAAAGGCTTCTACTTTTTTTCCATCATTAACATTTATTGCAATAACATCAGTTAAGTAGTATTCTCCTTTTTCATTTCTATTATCAATTCTGTCTAAGGCTGATAATAACTCTTTTGCCTCAAAGCAATAAACACCTGCATTTACCTCTTTTATAGCTTTAACTTCTTCTGAAGCCTCTTTTTCTTCAACAATTCCTATAACATTTCCATCTTTTTTTACAATTCTACCATATCCAAATGGATTTTCATATATTGAAGTTAAGATTGTAGTTATAGCCGCTGTTTTTTTATGATAATCGTATAACTCTTTTAAAGTTTCCTCTCTTAAAAGCGGTGTATCTCCACAAAGTATCATTACTGTTCCATCAAAATCTTTTAATTTTTCTTTTGCTTGAATTACAGCATGCCCTGTACCTAATTGCTCCTCTTGAATTACATACTCCATATCTGGAAGTACTTTTAATACCTCTTCTTTTTTATGTCCCAATATAAGTATATTTTCAATAGAACCAATCTTACTACATGTATTAACAATTTTCTGTACCATAGGTACTCCACAAACTTTATGTAAAACTTTTGGCAGCTCTGATTTCATTCTCGTACCTTTTCCAGCTGCTAAGATTAATGTCTTTAAACTCATTATACCCTCCATTTTATTCAACTTTTACATTGTACCATAAGATTTAATATTTTTGCAAAAAAAAATATTTATAATTATTGAAGTTTCTCATATGCTTCATTTATTTCTTTAAATTTTCTCTCATGCATCGCTCTTACTTCTTCATCTGCATTTGCATATCTATCTGGATGATGTTTTTTAGCTAAATCTCTAAATGCTTTTTTTATCTCTTCAGGAGTTGCTCCCTCTTTCACACCTAATATTGAGTAATATTTACTTTTATCCTCAAATGTTCCAAAAGGATTATTTTGATATCCACCTTGGTAGCTTCCACCATACTGATTCCCTTGGTTTCTAAACATATCTTCAAAATCTTTTTGAGTATAAGATTGATAATAAAATGTCTTTTTTCTCGGATTTTTTTTGTTTATAAAGTATCTAATAACTAAAAATATAAGAATTATTGGGAAAAATTGAATTACTATAAATCCAAAAAAAGAAATTAGTAACATTATAAAAAATAGTGCCGGTAGTGCAGAAACTGCTTTATTCATCCCAAACAATATTGCTATTACTAAAAAAATAGCTGCTGTTAAAACTAATGCTATTGATATCATTTTTTTCTCCTTGATTTTTTACTATATTATAAAATAAGGGAATAGACATACTATCCCCTATTTTTATTTACTCTTAATTTTATCTTTTAAATATTCTATTTTTTCTTTGATCTCTTTATCTCTAGGGTCAATCTCATAAGCCGCTATGTACTCATTCAGTGATTTTTTATACCTACCTAAATATTCATACTCTTTTGCAAAATCTAGATGAGCACTATAAATATCCAAATCTAAAAATATTGCAAAATCATAACTATTTATAGCCTCTATTATTTTACCTGCTCTTGAATATGCATTTCCAAGTAAAAAATATATAAAAGCATCCCCAGGTTTTTTGTCTAAAAACGCATTAAAGTATTTTATACTTCTTGTATAATTCCCCAACTCATAGTTTAAATATCCTAGAAATCCAATAGTTTCACTATCTTTTTTCCCTAAAACTCTAAGTTTCTCATAGATTTCTAAAGCTCCTTCGCAATCTCTTTTATAAAAAAGTATTGTTCCTAATTTTTCTAAGTTTTCAATATCATTAGCTTTTGTTAAAAGTTCAAATCTTACCTCTTGTTCTTGGTCTAATAACTCTCTCTTACTTATATCTATTCTCTTTAGTATCTTTTTTCTTAGCATTTTAATCCCCCTTAGGTTTTTTAAAACTACTTCTCTTCGAGAATTATATCATATTTTTGCTTTTTATTTAAGAAATTTTAAAAAGACTTTTAAAGAATAAAAAAAAAGAGCCTAAGCTCTTTTTAAGTAAAATTATAATGCTGCTTTTGCAGTTTCTGCTAATTTAGCGAACTCAGCTGCATTGTTTAAAGCGATATCAGCTAATACTTTTCTATCTAACTCGATTCCTGCTCTCTTTAATCCGTTCATTAAAGTTGAGTAAGTTAATCCGTTGATTCTTGCAGCAGCGTTGATTCTGATGATCCATAATTGTCTCATCTTTCTCTTTCTAACTTTTCTATCTCTTGTTGAGAAAGCTTCTGCTCTCATTACTGCTTGTTTAGCTTGCTTGAAAACGTCACCTGACGCTCCTCTAAATCCTTTAGCAGCTTTTAAAACTTTTTTATGTCTTCTTCTTCTAACTATTCCAGTCTTAACTCTCATTTACTTATCCTCCTAAAATTGGTTCTTTAACAATAATATTCCTAAAGAATTATTATCTTCCTACTCCGTATGGTAATAATCCTTTTAAGTGCTTCTCTAATGTAGAAGTGATAACTGTATCCTTCTTTAATCTGTTCTTTCTTTTTCTTGATTTCTTAGTTAAGATATGGCTCTTTCCTGGCTTCTTAACAACGAACTTTCCTGTTCCAGTTACTTTAATTCTCTTTCTAGCACCTCTATGAGTTTTCATTTTTGGCATTGTAATGTTCCTCCTCTCGAATCTTCACTATTTTTTTGGTGATAAGATCAAATATTTTTGCTTATCATTATATTTTTTATCAACATCTGCGATTTCAACGAATCTTTCAGATATTTGATCTAACATTTCAATTCCTTGATCAGCGTACATTCTTTCTCTTCCGTACTGAACAAGAGTTATTTTAACCTTGTTGTCCTTCTCTAAGAACTTTGTTACATGTCCTATTTTTGTATCCATATCGTGCTGATCTATTCTAGCTCTAAACTTAACCTCTTTAAGTATAACTTGCTTTTGGTTTTTCTTAGCTTCTTTAGCTTTTCTAGTTTGCTCGTATTTATACTTTCCATAATCCATTATTTTACATACTGGTGGTGCAGCATTTGGAGATATTTCAACTAAGTCTAACTCCTTTTGTACCGCTAATTCTAAAGCTTCCATAGCTGACATAATTCCTAATTGTTCACCAGTTTCAGAGATAATTCTTAACTCTCTACCTCTTATCTTTTCGTTGATTCTAACCTTGTCCGAAATAATAGACACCTCCTATTAACTATCAAATAAAAAAAACAGGATATAAAATTCCTGTTAAACTCAAATAATTATTAAGGCTAGCCCTAAACAAAAATTTAAATACCTTTATGTAGGTTATCCCCCATAAGGTGAGAAACAGGAAGTTTCTTCTTGATAAATCTTATTAATTGTCTTTAATAATTATAACACAATTGTACAAAAAGTCAACTTAATTTTTTATTGATTTTATTGAGGTCCTCTTTAATTTGAGGACCTCTCTTCATTTTACTCTTCGCTTGAAGAAGTTCCATACTTTTCTAAAAGTTCTCTATTTTCATTTTTCTCTTTTTCTAATTGAACTTTTTTTATAGAAAGCTTTATTCTTTTCTTTTCAGAATCAATTTCAACTATTTCAGCTAAAACTGTATCTCCTACATTAAATCTATCTTTTAAGTTTTTAATAAAATCTTTAGATGCTAATTGAGTTGGAATAAACCCATCTACTCCCTCTCCTAATTTAACGAACATTCCAAAGTCTTGAATATTTTTTATCTCTTTTTCTATTCTATCTCCAACTTTGTAATTTTCTAAAGCTGTTTCCCAAGGACTCTTTGTTAAATCCTTGATACTTCCCTTTATTTTTTGTGCCTCTAGATTTAGTTCAGTTACTTTAAACTCAACTTTATCTCCTTTAGAGTATTTTTTATTTCCTGACCATGCAAAATCAGAGTTATGAATAAATCCATCTACTCCCTCTTCTACTTCAACAAAAATTCCGAATGCTTTAACCTCTACTACTGTTCCAGTTAAAGTTGATCCAACTGCATATTTCTCCGAAGCATCTTGCCATGGGTTTGCACTAAGTTGTTTCATTCCTAACTTTAATTTTCTTTCAGCTGGATTTAATTCCGTGATAACAACTTTCACTTCATCTCCAACCTTTACAAAAGCATTCACGTTAACTTTTTTACTTGCCCAAGTGAAATCAGATGTATGAACTAATCCTTCAACACCTGGTAATAATTCAACAAACGCTCCATAGTTTACTACTCTTGTTACTTTTCCAGTAGCTTCAGAACCTAAAGCGTACTTTTCAGCTAAAATTTCCCATGGATTTTTTCTTAATGCTTTTATTGATAATCTTACATTTCTCTTTTCTTTTTCAATCTCTATAATCTTAGCTTCAATTACATCCCCTGATTTATATAGGTTTTGTAAATCTACTGTTTTTTTCCAATCTATCTCTGATATATGTATAAATCCTCTTACTCCATCTAACTTTACAGTTAAACCAAAGTCTAGAACGTCTAATACTGTAGCTTTAACAACACTGTTTAAAGTTAATTTCTCAATCGCTTCTAACTCTTTAGCTGCTACAATCTCTTTTCTAGATAAAAGAATCTTTTTACCTTTTTTATCCTCTTTTACATCTTTTATAACTACTGAAACTTCTTGACCTACGAAAGAATCTCCTTGATCAAATGGAATCTCTGATAATGAGTTTGGTAAGAATCCTTGTTGGAAGAATAACTCAACAACATATCCACCTTTTACTTTCTTCAGAATTTTTCCTGTTACAGTCTCATTATTATTGAAAGCTGCATTTAACTTTTCTGAACCAATCTCCATATCAACTCTTCTTTTTGAAGCAATTAATACTAGTGAATCGTCCTCTTCTAATTGTGAAACTATTAGAACTTCAACTTCGTCTCCTACAGAATATCCTGCTAATTCCTCTGTTCTTACTCTTACAGCTTTTGGTTCTCCCGCTACCTCTAGATATGTGAAGTTTCTGTCTGTATTTACAATTGTTCCAGTTACTTTTCTTTTTAGCTCCTCATCCTCTTTTATTGGCATGTACTCATTTAGTAATGCTTCAAAATCTTCATAGTAATCAAAGTTAGACATTAAAGTTCCCCCTTATTTTATTTTCTATTTTTTTTATGATATCTTCAGGAGTTGATGCTCCAGCTGTTATTCCTATTTTCATATTCTCAGAAAACATTCCTAAATCCAACTCATTTTCATTTTGAACCAAATAACTATTTGGATTTTCAGCTAAAGCTACCTCTAGAAGTTTTTTACTGTTCGAGCTTTTTAAATCTCCTATTACAATAACTATATCACATATTTTTGATAACTTTCTAGTAGCTTCCTGTCTTTCGCTTGTCGCTCCACATATCCTATCAAATATCTGGGCATTTGAATAGTATTTTTCTAAATATTCTTTCATCTCTAAAAACTTTTTTTTATTTAAAGTTGTTTGAGTTAATACTGTATATCTTTTATCTTTATCTAAAGAACTTTCTTTTAATTCATCAATATTTTTAAAAATATTGATTTTTTTTCCAAACGAAACAATCCCCTTAACTTCTGGGTGCTCTTTATCTCCGATAAATATTATTTCATCTCCTAAGCTCTCTCTCTCTATGAGAATCTCTTTTATTTTATCTACAAAAATACATGTAGCATCCTTTATTTCGACCTCTTTTTTCTTTAATTTTTCCATTATTTCTAAAGTTGTTCCATGTGCTCTTACTATTATGACATCCCCTTTTTCTAAAGGATCTCTTTCCGCCAATATATCTTTTTCGTCCAATGTTATAAACCCGATATTTTCCATCTCTCTTACAACATCTTTATTATGAACTACCATTCCTAAAATATATTTTTTATTTTTATTATTTTTAGCTACTTCATAGCAAGTTTCTACTGCTTTTTTTACTCCAAAGCAAAAACCCATTTTTTCAGCTCTTATTATCTCCACAGATTTTACTCCTCGTTAAACTTTTTCACTTCTATTAATTCTATTAACTCAGCAATCATTTCATCCTCATCGTGACCATCGCACTCTAATGTTAAAACTCTCCCTTGCTCTGCTGCAAGAAGCATTAACCCCATTATACTTTTTCCGTTTATAGTTTCATCTTCAAAAATTACATTTATATCTGCATCATATTTACTCGCCGTTTGAACAAATAAAGATGATGGTCTAGCGTGTAATCCCGCTTTATTTTTTATTGTCACTTCTACTTTTTTCATACTACATTTCTCCCTTCTACTTTATATAAATATTCGTTTAATATCTCTTTTATCTCTTCTGAATTTTTAGCTTTCAGCATACTAAATTTTATATCTTCTAACTCTGAAATTCTAATTTTTCTAACTAGATTTCTTACTTTAGGAATATACGCCGGTGCCATACTTAACTCTCTTATTCCTAAACTCAACAAACCTATTACAGCTGCGTCTTCTCCAGCCATCTCACCACAAACAGAGATTTTTTTATTTTTTTTCAAAGCTGCACTTGTAACCATTTCAATAGCTCTTATAACAGCAGGATCATAACAATCATATAACTTTTCAGCAATCGGACTATATCTATCTGTAGCTAATATATACTGAGTCAAATCGTTTGTTCCTATCGAAAAGAAATCTACATAATCCGCAAACACATCTGCAAGCATAACATTTGAAGGTACCTCTACCATCATTCCAATCTCTATATCATTTTTAAATGTTTTATTCTCTTCTAAAAGCTCTCTTTTACACTCTTGAACTAAATCTTTAGCTTCATTAATCTCTTTTAAATTGGTTATCATCGGATACATCATCTTTATATTGTGGTGCTCTGCTGCTCTTAATATCCCTTTTATCTGATTTTTAAATAGCCCCTTATCTGATAAAGTTAACCTCATCCCTCTACATCCTAGTGATGGATTCTCTTCATCCACCATCTTATAATAAGATAGTTTTTTATCTGCTCCAATATCTAATGTTCTTATGATTATAGGTTTATTCGGCTGCGTTTCATCAAACTCACGAGCTATATTTTCATATATTTTACGTTGCTTTTCTTCATCTGGAAACTCTTCTGCATCCATATATATAAGTTCTGTTCTCAGTAGACCAATCCCATCTGGATTTTTTCTACACACCTGAGCTATATCTAATCGTCCACCTATGTTCAGATGTAGATACACCCTTTCTCCATCTAAAGTTACCGTTTCTTTATCTATTGTCTCTTCTATCTCTTTAATTTTATTTCTATATCTATTTTTATCCTCTTCGCATCTATTAAGTGTTTTTGTATCTGGATTGGTTACAACCTTTCCTTCCATAGATGTCGTATCTAATATTATTTGATCTCCCCAGTCGACTGAAAATATATCATTTCCACCCATCAGAGTTGGAATCTCTAATGCTTTTGTTAAAATAGCTGTATGAGATGTTTCTCCCATATACTCCATAATAATTCCATTTAATTTAATTCCACTATAATAAATTTTTAAAAGCTCTGAAGGTAGCAACTCTCTTATAACTAAAATTTTACCATCTAAATTTGAATCCACTCCCTCTTCAGAAGTTAAGCTCATTATTATTCTTTCACTTATATCTTTTATATCTAAAGCTCTTTGCTTATATATAGGATCCGCTATTTTTTCAAACATCTCAATATATTTATTTGAAACTTTTTTTACAACCGATTCAGCGTTATTTCCCTCTTTTTTTATCCCTTTTTTTATATCTGTTATAAACTGAGGATCATCTAACATCATTATATGAACTGTTAAAATTTGTAAATCCTCTTTGCTTATTTTGCCTTCTAAGTTACTTTTAATTTGTTTTATATCACTTTTAGCTTTCTGAACCGCTCCTAAAAATCTTTCAATCTCCTCATCTATTTTATCAGATGAAATTTTATAATTTTCAATATCTATCTTTTTTTTTCTCTCTATATAGGGTTGACCTATAACTATTCCAGGAAAAATACTTTTACCTACAATAACTCCCATTTCACTCACCCCTTGACTATTTTTTCTCTAAAAAAATTATACCGTATTTCTCTCTTTTTTTAAACTATTATTTATGCTTTAATTTTTCACTTGAATAATTTTTTAATATTTTTCAAAAAAGTTATTGACTTTTATTTTATTTTGTATTATATTAATTTCAAGTTTAGCACTCCGTAACAGCGAGTGCTAATAAAAAGTTGAAAAGGGTGATTTTATGGTTGTCAGTGATAGAGAAAAACTTGTTCTTAGTGCCATTATAGATTTCTATTTACTTTCTGGTGAAACAATTGGTTCTAGAGCACTTGTAAAAAAATATAATATCGATCTATCCTCTGCAACAATAAGAAATGTAATGTCTGATTTAGAAGACATGGGATTTATCGTAAAAACCCACACTTCATCTGGTAGAATCCCTACAGACAGGGGATATAAATTTTACCTAGAAGAGCTTTTAAAAATTGAAAAACTTTCAAGAGAAGAGCAAGCAAGAATAAACTCTGTTTATGAAATTAAAATGAGAGAACTTGACTCTGTTTTAAAGAAAACTTCAACTTTACTTTCAAAGTTGACTAACTATGTTGGAATAGTTATTGAACCTACTCACAAAAAAGAGAAGATAAAAAAAGTTGAACTTGTCCACATCGATGATTATATGGCTATGGCTGTAATTGTTATGGAAAACAAAAGCGTTCGTACTAAAAAAATCTTTTTTGATGAGATGTGTAGTGAAGAGGAATTAGCTAAACTTTCTCAAAATATTAATAACGAGATTAAAAATCATTTTGTTGAATCTCATGAGATTGAAAAAATTATTGACTTTGTTTATAGTGAAGTAGAAGGAAAGCTTTTCTTAGAAAACTCATCTGAAATCTTCAGAGACAAACAGGTGAATGATATAAGTGATGTCTTAGATATTTTCTCAAAACGAGGAAAAATCAAAGAACTTTTTGAAGAAGCTATCAAATCAAAACCTTTTAAAGAGGGAGAAGTTAATGTTATCTTCGGTGAAGAGTTGGCTGTTAAAGGTTTAGAAGACTACAGTTTTGTTTTTTCAGTTTACAATGTGGATAACTCTCCTGGAATCATCGGAGTTATGGGTCCTAAGAGGATGTCTTACTCTAAGACTATGGGACTTATTCAACATGTCACTAAAGAGGTTAATAAAGTTATTATAGAAATAAGTAATGAAGGAGATAGTAATGACAGATAAAGATATAAAAGATGAAATAATCGACGAAACAATAGAAAGCGGAGAGACTGTTGAAACTCTTTCTGAAGAAAATGAAATAGATAAATTAAAAACAGAAGTAGATGATTGGAAGAACTCTTACTTAAGAAAACAAGCTGAGTTCCAAAACTTTACTAAAAGAAAAGAAAAAGAGTTTGATGATTTAAAAGCTTTTGCTTCTGAAAAGATAATTGTAAAAGTTTTAGACATCGTTGATAACTTAGAAAGAGCTATCGCAGCTTCTTCTGAATCAAAAGATTTCGATTCATTAGTTAAAGGAGTTGAATTAACTCTTTCTCAAATGAAAAGTACTGTTGCTAGTGAAGGTGTAGAAGCGATTGAGACTGAAAAAGCATCTTTCGATCCTCATCTACATATGGCTGTAGCTGTAGAGGATTCAGCTGATCATGCTAACGATGAAGTAATTGCTGAATTCCAAAAAGGTTATAAAATGAAGGGAAAAGTTATTAGACCCTCAATGGTTAAAGTTTGTAAAAAATAAATTAGAAAAATTAAAAAAATTCAGATATATTAGGAGGTTTTTTAAATGGCAAAAATTATAGGAATTGACTTAGGAACTACTAACTCATGTGTTGCAGTAATGGAGGGTGGATCTACTACAGTAATCTCTAATGCAGAAGGAGCTAGAACAACTCCATCTGTTGTAAGTATAAAAGAAAACGGAGAGATTATTGTTGGAGAGATTGCAAAAAGACAAGCAATCACTAACCCAATGTCTACAATCTTATCTATCAAAACTCATATGGGTACTGACCATAAAGTTGATATTCACGGAAAGAACTACACTCCACAAGAAATTTCTGCAATGATTTTAAAGAAATTAAAATCAGATGCTGAAGCTTACTTAGGAGAAACAGTAACTGAAGCAGTTATAACTGTTCCTGCTTACTTTACAGATGCTCAAAGACAAGCTACAAAAGATGCTGGAGTTATCGCTGGTTTAGATGTAAAAAGAATTATCAATGAGCCTACTGCTGCTGCACTAGCTTACGGATTAGAAAAAGCTGGTAAAGAGGAAAGAGTATTAGTATTTGACCTTGGTGGAGGAACATTCGACGTTTCAATCCTTGAAATCGCAGACGGTGTAATTGAAGTTATTTCAACTTCAGGAAACAACCATCTTGGTGGAGATAACTTCGATGATGCTGTTATCAAATACTTAGTTGAAGAGTTCAAAAAAGAAAACGGAATCGATTTAGGAAATGACAAAATGGCTTACCAAAGATTAAAGGATGCTGCTGAGAAAGCTAAGAAAGAACTTTCTACATTAATGGAAGCACACATCTCTTTACCATTCATCACTATGGATGCTACAGGACCTAAACATTTAGATATAAAATTAACTAGAGCTAAGTTCAACGACTTAACTAGAGATTTAGTTGAAGCTACACAAGTTCCTACAAAGGATGCTTTAAAAGCTGCTGGATTAAATCCATCTGATATCGATGAGATATTATTAGTTGGAGGATCAACAAGAATTCCTGCAGTTCAAGAGTGGGTAGAATCATACTTCGGTAAGAAACCAAATAAAGGAATTAACCCAGATGAGGTTGTTGCTGAAGGAGCAGCTATTCAAGGTGGAGTTTTAATGGGAGATGTTAAAGATGTATTACTTCTTGATGTTACTCCATTATCTTTAGGAATTGAGACTTTAGGTGGAGTATTCACTAAGATTATCGAGAGAAATACTACAATTCCTGTAAAGAAATCGCAAGTATTCTCGACTGCTGTTGATAACCAACCAGCTGTTACAATCAATGTTTTACAAGGAGAAAGAGCTAAAGCTGCTGATAACCATAAATTAGGAGAGTTCAACCTTGAAGGAATCCCAGCTGCACCAAGAGGAGTTCCTCAAATCGAAGTTACTTTCGATATCGATGCTAACGGAATCGTTCATGTTTCTGCTAAAGATTTAGGAACTGGAAAAATCAGTAACGTAACAATCTCTGGTTCTACAAACTTATCTGCTGATGAGATTGAAAGAATGAAAAAAGATGCTGAAGCTAACGAAGCTGAAGATAAAAAATTCAAAGAGTTAGTTGAAACTAGAAATAAAGCTGATATGTTAATCGCTTCAACTGAAAAATCAGTAAAAGATTATGCTGAAAAAGTAACTGAAGACGAGAAAAAAGCTATCGAAGAAGCTATCGAAGAACTTAAAAAAGTAAAAGATGGAGAAGATAAAGACGCTATTGACGCTGCTATCGAAAAATTATCTACAGCTGCTCATAAATTAGCTGAAGAGATCTACAAAGATGCTCAAGCTAACCAACAAGGTGGAGCTAACCCAGAAAACAACGCTAAAGACGATGTTGCTGATGCTGAGATAGTTGACTAATATTACTAATTAATATATACTTTACTTAAGGGATAGAGCTACTCTATCCCTTATTTTAAGAAACGGAGGATTTTTTTAAATGGCTAAGAGAGACTTTTATGAAGTTTTAGGAGCTGCCAAAGGTGCTTCTGATGTAGAGATAAAAAAAGCTTATAGAAAAGCTGCTATGAAATATCACCCAGATAAATTTAGTGGGGCTAGTGAAACTGAGAAAAAAGAAGCTGAAGATAAATTCAAAGAAATCAATGAAGCATATCAGGTTCTTTCAGATGAAAATAAAAGAGCTCAGTATGATAGATTTGGACATGCTGCTTTTGAAAATGGTGGAGGCGGTGCTGGAGCTGGTGGATTTGGCGGTTTCGGTGGTGGATTTGAAGATTTAGGAGATATTTTCGGTTCATTCTTCGGCGGTGGAGGTGGATTTGGTGGTTTCGGTGGATCTCGTCAAAGAGGACCTGAGCCTGGAGAGGATTTAAGATATAATCTTGAATTAACTTTAGAAGAAGCTGCTAAAGGTGTAGAAAAAACATTAAAATATAAGAGAACTGGTTCTTGTGGAACTTGTCATGGTACAGGAGCTGAAAAAGGTTCTAAGATGAGCAAATGTTCTAAATGTAATGGTACTGGAACTATTCATGTTACTCAAAGAACTATGTTTGGAAACTTCCAAACAACTCAAGAGTGTGACTCTTGCCACGGTAAAGGGGAAGTTCCTGAAAAGAAATGTAAGAAATGTCATGGTACAGGTATAGATACTGAAGTCGTAGAAAAAACTATTAAGATTCCTGCTGGAATTGATGATGGACAAAAATTAAGACTTTCTGGTATGGGTAATGCAAGTACAGAGGGTGGCCCTAATGGAGATTTATATGTTTACATCTCTGTTAAACAACATCCATTCTTTGAAAGAAACGGTGTAGATATAATTTGTGATGTTCCTGTTACATTTGCTAAGGCTACTCTTGGTGGAGAGATTGAAATCCCTACACTAAACGGTAAGAAAACTATTAAGATTCCTGCTGGAACTCAAAATGATAAACTATTTAAAATGAAAGGTGAAGGAATTAAAAATCCTAGAAGCCCTTATACTGGAGACCAAATTGTTAGAATAAAAATCGAAGTTCCTGTTAATTTAAGTTCTGAGCAAGAAGAGTTATTAAGAAAGTTTGATGAAAGTTTAAAAGATAAAAATCATAAAGATAACAAAAACTTCTTTGATAAACTAAAGAACTTCTTCTCTTAAATTTTATTGAAAAGAAAATAACCTTATGATATACTTGTCTTAGAAAAATATTATTTAAGGGGGCTATAATATGAACGAACTATTTGCTAAATATGGTGGTATGATTCTTACATTTGCTATTTGGGCAGCTGTATTCTACTTCCTACTTATCTTACCAAACAAGAAGAAGCAAAAGAAACATCAAGAGATGTTAGACTCATTAAAAGAAGGGGCTGACGTTATAACTTCAGGTGGAATTAAAGGTACTATTACTAATATTAGTCCTGAATTCTTAACTATAAGAGTTGATAAAGGTGTTAACATCCAAGTGCTTAAGAATTCTATAACAAGAGTTTTAAAATAAAAATATTTACAAAAGGATGGGATGGATGACTTTCCATCCTATTTTATTATTCTAAACTGATGGAGAGCAATTATGAAAAAATACCTTATATTTTTTATATTTTGTTTAGTTTCCTTTACTATTTTTGCTAATGGAACTATTCAAAAAGTCAGAATGAACAATAACCCTGCACAATTAGTTTTTGATATTTCAAGTCAAGTTAAACCCAAGTTTAATAGCAGCTATGATGAGTACAACCGATTACTTTTCTTAGAAATTGACAAAGTTAAAATGAACACAAAATTTAACCCTTCAAGCTTTATTGGAAAAAGTATTGAGAAAATAGATTTAATCGATTATGGAACTAATGTTGGATTTTTTATAAAGTTAAAAAAAGGTGCTGGACATAAAGTCTACTCTTTAACTAATCCTCATAGAATCGTTGTGGATTTGAGACCCACAACCTCTTCTAAAAAAGAGTTCACTATAGCTATCGATGCTGGACATGGAGGAAAAGATCCTGGAGCAATCGGCTTTAAAATCTATAAAGAAAAAGATATTGCACTAGCTGTAGCTAAAAAATTACAGACTAGACTATCTAAGGATTTTAATGTTATTATGACAAGAAGTGATGATAGATACCTTACACTTTCTGAAAGAAGCCGAGTTGCAAATAGAGCTAAAGCAGATCTTTTTGTCAGCCTACACTTAAATGCATCTAACAATGCATCTGCTCAAGGTGCTGAGATTTTCTATTTTTCAAAGAAATCCTCTCCTTATGCTGAAAAAATAGCTGCATATGAGAATAGTTTCGGAGAAAAATATGGTGAAAAAACTGGAAGTATCGCCCAAATAATGGGAGAGTTAGCTTACAATAAAAATATGGAAAAATCTATAAATATCGCTAAACCACTAAATACATCTTTAGCTAAAAGATTAAATATGAGAGATAGAGGTATCTACGGAGCAAATTTTGCTGTTCTTAGAGGATTTAATGGTCCTGGAATTTTAGTTGAACTTGGATTTATTACAAATAAAGTTGAGGTTACTAAACTTTCAAAAGAGAGTAATCAAAATGTTATGGCTGATGAGTTAGCAAACAAAATCAGATCATTTTTCTATTAGGAGGAATTATGTCAAATAAACTAAAAATATTTTTAGTAATTTTAACTTCTATAACTGTAGCTACTGGGATATATTCAAATAGATTAAATAAAAAAAGTGAAATAGTAACTTCTATTTCTGCTCCTACTATAGAGTCTATTAAAAAAACTGAAATCACTACTCTGATTTTTTTCCCTGATTTTAAAGTTGGAAAATTATCTTCTCAAGATATCATATTAAGTTCTAACTTAATCAATAAAGAGGATATTTTAAAAGATATTATCTCGCAGCTTATATTAAAACTAGAAGAGAAACAAATTTTAAAAAAAGAAAGCTTAAAATACGAAGTATACTTAAAAAATAGAACTATCTACTTAGATTTAGACTCTAAAGTTTTAGCCTCTGCAAAGAACCCTCAAGAGGAACTTCTTTTAATCTATTCTTTTGTAAACAGTTTATTGACTCCTGGCGGAGCTGATACTGTTGTACTTCTTATAAATGGAGCCCCTACAGATAAAGTTAACTTTATCAATATTAATAAAAGTTATAAATTAAATAGTAATATATAATTTTTTAGGAGTTTCTTGCACTGAAACTCCTTTTTCAAAATTTGGAGGACATTTTATGGATATAGATTTTTTAAAAAATGAAATTAAAGATATTCTTTCTAAAAAAAGATACGAGCACTCTATTAGAGTTTTAGAAACTGCTATCTCTTTAGGAAAAATTTACAAAGCTGATTTAAATAAAGTTGCTATTGCTTCATTACTACATGACTATGCCAAAGAATTTAAAAGAGATGACCTTATAAATCTATCTAAAGAACACTTTTATGATGAAACAAAAGATTATCTTTCAAATGCTGAGATTTTACATAGTTACATTGGTACTTATTTTGCAAAAGAAAAATTTAATATCACAGATTCTGAAATTTTAAATGCCATTAAATATCATACAACTGGTCGTAGAGATATGAGTGTAGTTGAAAAAATAGTTTACTTAGCTGATGCTATAGAACCTAAAAGAGATTACCCATATGTTGAAAAAATTAGAGATTTATCTTTAATAAATTTAGATAAAGCTATTTTATTAGAGGTAAACAAAAAAATTGAGTATCTTTTAAAAGAGAATCATGTGATACATGTAAACTCTGTTGAGATGCGTAATTGGCTCTTAAACTTGAGCTAATAGGAGGAATTAAAAATTATGAAACAAACAAAATTAGATAAACAACTGGAACAATTAAAAAAAGTTTTAAAAGGTAGTAAAGCCTTAACTTTAGATGAGATTACAAAAGCGTTAGGATGGTCACCTAAATATAAAAAAGATAATAGAGAAATTCTTGAGCACTGGTTAGAAACTGGTGAAATCATGAAAAACAAAAGAAACAAATATAACATCCCTGAAAATTTAGGATTTGTTAAAGGTAAATTCTCAAATATAAAAGGTAAATTTGGATTTGTTGATACAGATACTGAAGGATATTTCATTCCTAGAAGTAAATTTGGAAATGCATTAGACGGAGATACTGTTTTAATCAATGTTACTTCTCCCGAAGGAAAAGGAAAGAAAGAGGGAGAGATTGTAAACGTTCTAATCAGAGAGAAAAATACAATAATTGGAATATTTGAAAAGAAAGAAAATTTTGGTTTTGTTAGACCTACACAATCTTTTGGTAGAGATATCTATATTCCTAAAAACTTCTTCAATAAAGCAAAAGATGGAGAACTTGTAGTTGTTGAAATGACTTTCTGGGGAAGCGATGAGAAAAAACCTGAAGGTAAAATAGTTGAAAAAATTGGAAATCCATTTGATACTGATAATATGATAAAGGCTTTAATTTTAAGAGAGGGATTATCTGAAGAGTTCCCAGATGATGTTCTAGCAGAAGCTCGTCAAATTCCTATTACTATATCTGATGAAGAGATTAAAAAGAGAAAAGATTTAAGACATCTTCCAATCATAACAATTGATGGTGACGATGCAAAAGATTTAGATGATGCTGTTTATGTTGAAAAGTTAGATAACGGTTACTACAAACTTATCGTTGCAATAGCTGATGTTTCTCACTATATTCCAACAGGTTCTAAATTAGATAAAGAAGCTGAGAAAAGAGGAAACTCGGTTTATATGGTTGATAGAGTTCTTCCAATGTTCCCTAAAGAGATTTCAAATGGAATTTGTTCTTTAAATCCACACGAAGATAAACTTACTTTCTCTGTTGAACTTTTAATTGATTCACATGGAAGAGCAATTGATGTACAAACTTATAAGTCAGTAATTAATACAGTACACAGAATGACTTATACAAATGTAAATAAAATTATTGCTAAAGACCCTGAAACAACAGAAAAATACTCAGATATCGTTGATATGCTATTTACGATGTTAGAACTTTCTAAAATTATAAGAGCTATCAAATATAACAGAGGTTCAATTGATTTTGATCTTCCTGAAGTTAAAGCTGTTTTAGATGAGAATAAAAAAGTTAAATATTTAAAAAATATTGAAAGAGGAGAGTCTGAAAGAATAATTGAAGATTTTATGATTATGGCCAACGAAGCTGTAGCAGAAAAACTTTTCTGGTTAGAGATGCCATCTGTTTATAGAGTTCATGAAACTCCTGATCCTGAAAGAGTTAAAAATCTAAGTGATACTCTTTCTAAATTCGGATATAAGCTTCACTCATTTGAAGATTTACATCCTAAAAAGTTCCAATCTATAATTGAAGATTCAGAAGCTAGAGGAATAAATATGATTGTACATAAGATGATTTTAATGTCACTTAAACAAGCTAGATACGGAGTAGAAAACTTAGGTCACTTCGGATTATCATCTAATTACTATACACACTTTACATCACCGATTAGAAGATATGCGGATTTACTAATCCATAGAATTTTAAATATTTCATTAAATGGGTATCCAACTAAAAAACAATATGGTACTTTAATCAACTATCTTCCTGAAGTTACTGTTCATATATCTCAGACAGAAAGAAAGGCCATGAAAATAGAGGATGAAAGTATTAAAATAAAAGTAGTTGAGTATATGCTTGATAAAATTGGAGATGAATTCAAAGCTACTATAGTTGGATTTAATAATAAAAAGATTTTCTTTGAAACAGAAGAACACGTAGAGTGTTTCTGGGATGTAACTACAGCTCAAAACTTCTATGAATTCAACGATACTGACTATGTAATGAAAGACATAGATACTGGTAGAGAATTCCATTTAGGGGATAAAATGGATATTTTAACTGTCAGAGCAGATTTACAAATGCTTGAGATTGAAGTTATTCCTACTGAGTTTCATCAAGAATATACAGGGAGAAGAAAAGAAAGGAGATTTTAATTTATGATATTAGCTAATAATAAAAAAGCTTTTTTTGATTATTTTGTTGAAGATAGGTTCGAAGCTGGTATTGAGCTTGTTGGAAGTGAGGTTAAATCTATTAAAGCTGGAAAAACAAGTATAAAGGAAGCTTTTATTAGAATAATCAATGGAGAGATTTTTATAATGGGAATGACTGTTGTTCCTTGGTCTTTCGGAAGTGTTTATAATCCTGAGGAGAGAAGAGTTAGAAAACTACTTTTACACAAAGGAGAGATCAAAAAACTTCATGAGAAAGTTACTCAAAAAGGTTATACTATAGTTCCTTTAAATATACACCTATCAAAAGGGTATGTTAAAGTTGAAATTGCTTTAGCTAGAGGTAAAAAGAATTATGATAAACGTGACTCTTTAGCTAAAAAAGATCAGCAAAGAACAATTGAGAGAGCTGTTAAAGATAGAGATTAAAATTATAAAAGCAGATGAAATTAAAATCATCTGCTTTTTTATTAGAATTTATATATCGCTGCTAATCCAATTGCACTAACACGCTTTTTATATGTTATATCTTTTAAATTCTTATCAGTTTTATATTGAACGAATGAGTAAGTTCCCATTAAATCAAGCTGAGAGTTGTACTTGTACTTAGCTCCCATAGAATACATATCAGCATCTAAAACATAATCTGTATCTGTGTAAGTTTTCTCATTTGCTCCAGTATTTGTATATTGATATCCTGTCATAAGAGTCCACTTTTCATTTAATTCATAATCTACTCCAACTGCTACTTCATAACCGTTGTCATAGTGATCGAAGTTTCCTAAATCATCTCCAGCTTCTTTTATAAAGTAGTAGTTACCTGAAGCTAATAAAGTAGTTTTTTCTGCCACTTTATAAGAAGCTCCTAAAGCTGCTACTGCTGGAAGATTTCTTCTTCCACTTCCCTCAGACATCCATTGTTTTATAGCTGGGTCTTTTCCTATTATATCATAAAACTTATCTCCCAATACCCCTACAGAGTCCTTAAATCCTTTTCTTAATTTAGATTCTTTGTTATCAAAGTCTAACTTTGTTTCTGTTTCATATCTCATAGCTAGATTAAATTTGTCATTTGGATGATAGTTTAATCCGAATATTCCAGAAGCACCAAAAGCTGTTCTTTCTGAATCTATATCAAATTTAGGATTTACTTTTAAGTTTGGAATATCCTTATGTGCAATTTCAAAGTTTCCTTCACCTTTAAACTTTCTTTCTGCATCAACTAATCTTAATCCAACTGCTCCACTCCAAGCTTCATTAAACTTTCTAGCTATTCCTCCTTGAAAAGCAACATAATATGATTGACCATGAATTGTTGAACCTGATAAAAATTCTGCTTCAAATTTTTCACCTAACATTCCCTGAAACTTATTCGCTATCTCCGGAAAAGTAGCTATTCCTCCACCATAAGCAACACTACCTCCACCCGCTATTGCTCCTGCATGGAAAAAGTATGCTGTATCTCCAGCTTTTTTTACAATCTGTACACTTGGAACAGCTGGTGACGCTTTATCACTTTTAA
>JBOFRT010000060.1:0-1040 GCA_051651165.1 Cetobacterium sp. | reverse complement strand
CTTGCTTAATTTTCTTAAAAAAAGTATCATATTATATATAAAAAGACTAGGAGACCATAATAATGAGAAAGAGTAGTAGTGATAATATCTATGAAACAATAAAAAATGATTTATTAGTTGGAAATATCGATTTTGGAGATAAAGTAGTGGAAATCGACTATGCAAATAAACTAAATGTTAGTAGAACTCCTTTAAGAGAAGCTATAAAGAAATTAGAGATTGAAGGTATAATTGAGAGACTACCAAATGGAAGACTGAGAATAATGGAGATAACTCAACAAAAAATAGATGAGATATTTGAAATTAGAATATGTCTTGAAGGAATTTTATTTGACTCTATTATAAAAAATAAAAATGGAGTAGATAGAATATATCAAAACTTAATTTTAACAAAATATCTTATAGATACTGAAAATTGGGAAGAAGCAAGAAGATTGTTTTTAGAGTATAATTCACTAGTTTATTCAGCATCATCTTTAGAGTATGCAGTGAAAATATTAAGACACTATGATTTTATAATATCAGCATTGAAAAGAAAATCTTTAAGAAGTGAAAGTAGAGTTTTAAAAGCTTATAACGAGCACTTTGAAATTATAAGTTTACTTAGAGATGGTGAAGTAGAAAAAGCAAAAGAAGCAAATAAGCTTCATCTATTAAATGCAAAAGAGATAGTAAAAAAGACCATCAAATAAAGAGATTGATGGTCTTTTTTTATTAAAACATATTTATAGATAGTGCAAAGACCATCATGATTAAAGATACACTAAATAAACCAACAAAAGAGTATTTGATATGGTCTTTTAGCTCAATACCAGCAAGGCCTATTCCTAAGAAAGTTGCAGGAACTAATGGACTTATGAAAAGTGAAAGATTTTTTCCAATAGTCATAGCTACAGCCATGTTTAAAGGCGTAATTTCAAAGTTTTTTCCAACTTCAATAGCAAGTGGCATTAAACCATAGAAGTATGAATCAGTACCAAGAACTAGTCCAAGAGGTAGTGATAGAACTCCCATTAATATATGTAATTGAGATGCAATGA
>JBOFRT010000059.1:0-3195 GCA_051651165.1 Cetobacterium sp. | reverse complement strand
ACAATGATATATTATTAAATGGAAAAAAAATAAAACTGAGAGCTTATGAATCAGTTGTAATTTATTCATCTTAAAAAAAGAACCTCATTTTTGAGGTTCTTTTCTATTTAATAAGTAACTCTTCTTTAGAATGTATAAGCATTGTTAAAAGATCATTATATGGAGTTGAGATATCAAATTCTTTTCCTTTTTTTGAAATATAACCGTTGATATAGTCAATCTCTGTAAGTCGATGATTTTGTATTAAATCTTGATGCATAGATGGAAAGTGTTCTCCAGCTTCATTAGGATCATAGGTTTGTTCAACATTTTTTATAATTTCATCAATATTTAAAAAGATATTATATTTATTAGCTATTTGTGAAAACTCCTGAATTATTTTTGTAATAATTTTTTTAGAGTTTTTAAGTTGACCAAACTCTTCAATATTACAGTCTAGAATGGTACAAGTACTATTTAACACACCATTGATACAAGCTTTTTTCCAAATTGAAAGAACAACATTTTTACTATAAACTGCATTAAGATTTGCATTATTTAAAGTTTGACATATTTTTTTTGCAGTATCTTCCATAGTTGGGTCTAAATTTTGAATCTCCAAGTTTCCACTTCCTGTTAGCTTAATATGTCCAGGACCAATAAGTTCCGATGTCCATAAAGTAACTCCCATAAATATATTTTTCATATCTACAAACTCAGATATTGTTTCACTATGGCCTAATCCATTTAATAAGCAAAGAACTTTTGTATTTTTTCCAATTATTTTATTAATACTTTTTAGCATTGACTTTAATCCCATTGATTTAGTGAATAAAATTATCAATTCTGGAATTTCTATTGCTTCTTCAGGAAGAAAAATAGGAATTTTAATTGAATTTAATTTGTTATTCTCTTCAATTAAAAGTCCATTTTTATTTATTGTATTAACATGTTCTTTCCAAGTGTCAACTAAAAACACATCATTTCCAGACTGTTGTAACATATATCCAAATCTTGAGCCCATAGCTCCAGCTCCAATTATTGCAATTTTCATATCTAATTATCTCCTTTGTTTCTATAATTAATATTTTGTTATGTATATTTGATTTTATCATAAAAAATTTAAAAAAAACTTGATTAAAATCAATATTATGTATATTTTTTTTAAGTACTTTAAAGATAATACAAATTTAAAAAGAAATATGTTAAAATTTTGTATGACTTAGTTAGAAAAGTTATTTGAAAGGAAAATATATGACATTTTTAGAGTATAGAAAAAATTTAATAAAAGATATTTTAAAATTTAATCCACAAAGAAAAGAGTATAGAAAAGGAGAAATTTTGACAGACATTAGTTTTTCTAATGAAAAAATTTTGATTATAGATAAAGGATTGATTAGATATTATCAAAATTTTTGTGAAGAAAAAGAATTTTTATTAGGATGTTATTCAAAGGAGAATATAATTATTTTAAATAGAATAAGTGATTTTTTAGATGGAGACAAGTATTTAGAAAACTTTTATATAGAAGTCTGTGAGGACACAATATGTTATATTATAGATAAAAAATTTTTAAAAAATTTATATAGTCAGGATATAGATTTGCATGAGAAAATTTTAGAATATACTTCTATTTTTTATCAAAAGTTATTTTTTCAAATAAGAGATATTAAATTATTTTCTATGGAGAATGCAGTATTATCATTATTGATTAGAGCATACAGAACTTATGGTAATAATAATGAGAATAGTTTTATTAATCATAAGATTTTAAATAAAAATATTGCAAAATCTTTAAATTCAACAGAGGAAACAGTTTCAAGAATAATTACAAAATTAAAAAAAGAGGGTTTTCTATCTATTAAAAATAAACATTTTTTTCTTGAAAATTTAGAAGAGATTGAGGAGAGATTAGGATGTAAATATTGTAGAAAAAGTATTTGCTATTTCTAATAAAAAAAATAAAGAAAAAGATTCTAGTGAAAGAAATCTTTAATTAATAAAAAGGAAATTCTGAATTTAGAACGAATGATAGAGCATACCTTATTAAGTATTAAATTCGTTTCAAATCGAGTAAACAAACCCTTGTTTATTTGAAAGTTGTTAATTTTTATTCTAGAGAATAAAAAAGAACTAGATTTTTCTAGTTCTTTTTTTATCTTAATTTTTATATTTTTTCCAATCTCCTGAAGCAATAGGAATTAAATTATTATACGAAAATTTCGGATTAGTTGTATTATAAACATAAACATCTAAAATTTCTATTTCACCAGTTTCTAAATTCTTAATCTCTTTTTTTATTTTATTGTATTCATTATTAGGATTATTTTCACCAAAATAATTTTCCATATTATCAATAGCTTTTAAATCACAATTTTCAACGGTTATAATTTCTCCAATTACAATTCCATCTTCTTCTAATAGAGCAGGATATTCTTGATCCTTAATAGCATATAGTTTACCTATAACTTCACCTAGTTCAATTTTTTTAGCTGCACTATTTATATACTTATTGAAATTAAAAAATCCCTCTCTTAAGCTTCCATAAACAAAAATTTTCATAGTTATCCTCCTTATTAATAAAAATATTTATCCTTAAATGGTAGCACAGAATGGAAGGTTTGTCTAAAAAATATTTTTTGACATAAATCTGTAATAATTTTTTATTAAGATATATTTAAGAAAAAATTACTTAGAGAATTTAATTGAAGGAGAATTAAGAGATGAAGAGAATTTTATTAATAGGGATTTTAATTTTTAAAGGATTAGCTTTTGCTAATGAACAAGATATAAATTTTGATGAATTAAAGCAAAATTTAAAAATAGAACAACAAATAATTTTTGATGAAATTTTTGATTTAAATGAAAAATTAATAGATAGCTATAAAGTGGAATTAAAATATTTGAGTACTTCTGATTTTAGTTATAATGAAAAGGTAAAATTTTTAGAATTGAAAATTAAGGAGTTAGAAAAGGATAAAGATTCTGAAATTCAAAAGCTAAAAAAAGATTTAATTAAAAATCCAAAAAGATATAAAATTGGTAGTGAAGGAACATCTTCCTTAATTTAGTATAAATCTTTGAATATAATTATTTTAAGAGGAGATGATAATATGAAAATTATAAGTGAAGTAGATATTATGGGTAGATGGGAAATTGCTATTGAAACAAATAATGAGCGAGAGCAAGATATTATAAAAGAGAAAATTGATGAGA
>JBOFRT010000058.1:0-4986 GCA_051651165.1 Cetobacterium sp. | reverse complement strand
TGTTATTAAAAAAGCTGATTACGATGTTACAATTGTTAATAACAGTATGAATGTCGAAGTTGAAATCGAAGGTCTTACAACTCCAAAAATGAACTTTGATAGAGTTGCACAAGATATTTTAAAAAACTTAGGAACAGATAGTTCAATTGATGATATATACATTGTTATAAAGCACGATAGTGCAGTGGGAGAGGACAAAATTTTATTCTCACAATACTTTAAAAAATAACACTTTTTTATGACCCTCTAATAAATTTAGAGGGTTTTTTATTTTTGTATAATATGCTATACTAATCTAATCTACTATCTTATTTAAAAGGGGTTTAATATTAAATTATGAAAAAAATATCTTACAATATTTTTGGTACTTTATTTGTTATCTTATCAATCCTCTCTTTTGTATTTTTTATAATAATCAGAGAAAATAAAATTAAAGAAAGAGAGACCTCTTTTTTAAATAAAATTACAGTTTCAAGTAGCTCTATTAATTTTAATAATCTTACACCTTTAGAGAAAACTGTATGGAATAAATTTAAAAAAATTCCCAAAAACCAATACTCTTTTAAATATAAAGAGATTGCAGAAAACAATAGAGTCCTTTTAAATAATCGTTCTAAAGAGAATATTGGAGCATATATTTTAAGAGAAGTTCTAAGTAGTGGTGAACTCTCTCCTAAAGGAAAACTCTATATTTTAAATAAACTTCGAATCTTTGATGCTACTTCTGGAAATATTGTAAATACAATAAAACTAACAGTGGAATCTTTAAATCTAGCAGAAGATATAAATTCTGAGTATGATATTATTCGCTCACAAATCGCTTTAACCTCTATTTTTAGTAGCTTAGGAGGATATGATACTGCAATAAAAATCTTAAATGATATCAATATTCAAGAAAAAAATTTTCCTGAAATTTTGCGTATTAAAACTTCAATATATCTTTATCTTGCTGAAAACTATAGTTTTATAAATAAGCCACACAAAGCCTTAATGTATTTAGATGAGATACCTGAACTTATAAAAAATGAATCTAAAGATTATAAAGATAATGTTCTCATTTTAAAAAAATTACTCACGGCTAAAATTTATATAGATTTAAATAAAAAAGAAGATGCCTTAGAGTGTATCCAATCAGCTAACTGCTTACTTAATAACTTAACTAAACTATATTTCACTGACCTAAAAATATTCTATTTAGTTACTTCAGAAACTTACAATTTAAAATATGACAAAAATAAGTTTTCTCCAAATGCACTTAAAGACTTCATTAAAAATTCTGAATACTATGGAGATCTCATCTTTTTAAAGCTTTCTTTTAAGCTACTTTTTCAATATTATTTTGAGACTAATAATTTTGAGGAGTATTCAAAGTTAACTGCTGATTACGATCGCTATTTAGAAAAAATTAATACTGCTAACTATAGTGTTTTTAGTATGTATCTCATCGAAAACTTAGAACACGAACGTTTTGCTAATGAAAATAAAAAACTTTATAGAAATATAGGATTTCTTTTAATTACTATACTTATTATTTTAGTTACTGCATATAAAAGAATCCAACATCTCGATAAAAAATCCAAAATTGATGCTTTAACATCCATTGGAAATAGACTTTCATTTAATTTAAAGTTAAAATCATTAAACGATAAAAATTACTCTATGTTGCTCTTTGATATTGATAATTTCAAAAATATAAATGATACCTATGGTCATGAATTTGGAGACGAAGTATTAACTACAGTGGGAAAAATTCTTAAAACAATTGAAAATAAAGAGATCTCTATTTATAGAGTTGGAGGAGAGGAGTTTACAATTTTATTTACTCACTTCAATGAAAATTTTGCCATAGAGAATTGTGAATATATCAGAAAAAGTATTGAAAATATTCATTGGAAAAATCCAACTACTGTAACTATTAGTGGAGGATTTTCAACAGCTATTAAGAATATATATAATGAGTGTGATAAAAGACTCTATAGAGCTAAAAATTCTGGAAAAAATATGATTATTTATCAAGATATTAAAAATGAAGGAGAGGATTATGATTTTTAGATTTTTTATTATGATTTTTTTTATAAATTTGAATCTTTTATTTTCTGATGTTTATACTCCTCAGACAACTAAAGAAAAAAAAGAGATAAATAAATTTAGAACTGAAAAAATAGTTATTGGCTTACTTAATGATCCATTTTACAATCTTAGTTACCCTAATATTTCATCATTAAATAACTGTATAAAAGATTTCTTAATAAACTATATGAAACTTGATGTACAATTTAAAACTATATCTCATAAAAACTTAAAATCAGCTCTTAGAGAAGGGGAGATTGATGGAGTGGCTCTAATTCCCAAAAATGTAGTCTATGATGATACCTTAGATTTTAGTGATAGTATTTTTTCTGAAAAGCTTTATATTGTCTCTCAAAATAAAAATATTACTAATTTATCCGATTTAAATAATGAAATTATATATGCACCTTTTATTGAACCTTATCAAAATATAGCTGATGTAATTTTAAATAACAATGATATTTCTAGTTTTATTATCCCTGTGGATAACTTAAGTAACTATAAGAATAGAGTTATTTTAACAACTAGTCCAGCACTTTATAAAACTGGTAATGGTATTGAACTTAGTCACTCTCCTGGAATCTCAATTGCTTTAAATCATGAATTTAAAGATTTATTACCTTTTATAAATGAAGCCTTAACAAAAAAGTATCGATCTATTTTTATGAATAGAGTATCTAATTTAAACTCACATATAACTCATAATAATTTCTATTCTTCATTAACCGATGAAGAATTAGAGTATTTAAAAAACCTTTCAGCTATTAAAGTTAACTACAAAGCTGAAAGTAACTCTATAATTTCATATAGATCTCAATTAAGAAATGAGTATATTGGTATTGTTCCAAGTATATTTAAACGCCTTAAAGATACTTTAAATATAGATTTTATAGATGTAACTGAAACTACCTCTAAATCAATAGATAGTTTAAAAAATAATGAGTTTGATGTTATGATTCTTTCAAAAACAAAAGCACGAAGTAAAAATTTTTTGTTTTCTAAAAAAATTTTTGAGATAAAAATATATGTAGTTAATCTTGACAATAGTCCCTCTTCATCTAGAACTATTGGAGTTATTAAAAATACTATGGAGGAACAATTAGCTCAAAGATATGATGTACCAAGTAATATTTTTGTCTATGATGATCTTCCATCTTTAACTAGAGCTTTAGACACTGGAGAAGTAGGTAATATCTTTGTTATTGATCAAGGAACCTTTGATTCTAATAAATATAATATTATTCCTTTTGAAACAGTTCCTCTTAATTTAGCTTTTAATAAGGATAATTATCTTTTGAGAAATATTATTGAAAAAGCTTTTCAATATGTAATTAATTTAAATGACATAAATGAAATAGCTATACTAGAAAAAAATATTGAAGATAAGCAAATTAGTATTAAAAATAAAGAGATTCGAAATATCTTTATTCTTTTTTCAATATCATTTGGAATAATGCTTTTAGCTATTATTATATATCTATACAAAGAGAGTTTAAACAAAAAAATGTTGCTCAGTGACTCCCTGACAACTCTTCCCAACAGATTTATCTTTGATGAGTTTTGCCACACCCAAAACTCTCTTGAAGGATGTACTTTTGTTATAGATTTAAATAACTTTAAAAATATAAATGACTCTTTAGGTCATGAATTTGGAGATCTTATTTTAAAAGAGTTCGCTAGTTTTTTAAAAAATAGTTTTATTAATTCATATATTTTTAGAATTTCTGGAGATGAGTTTTATGGTTTCTCTTTTGAAGATGCCCAAAGTATAATTAATAAACTAAGTAAATTTAAAGATTTTTGTCCAACTCTTTTAAAACACAACATAACATTTAATGTTGGAATTAGTGATAAAAGTTCTAAAATATCTTTAACTGAAAGTTTTAGGCATTCAGATCTAGCTATGCTCGAAACTAAAAAAGATAAAAATAATTTTTATAAAATTGCAGATACAGATTTTATAGAAAAAATGAACCGTGAAACCTCTATATTATCTTTTTTAAAAGATAATGTAAGTGGTATTTATCCAGTACTTCAACCTAAGTATTCTACAATGGATCAAAAATTAATTGGAGCTGAGGCTTTAGCTCGATATAACTCTAAAGATTTTGGTGCTATTGGTCCCTTTGAGTTTATTCCCATAGCTGAAAAATATGGTTTTATACATAAAATTGACTATAAAGTAGCTAAGGATTCCATAGCTTTCCTTAGTGATCTTTTATCTCAAAATATACCTTTGAATGATTTTAGATTGTCTTTTAATATCTCTATAAAAACCTTTAAAAGAGATGATTTAATTGAAGTTATTAAAAGTTTACTTAGCTACTATAATGTTCCTGGAAAATATATTGAAATTGAGATCACTGAATCCATATTTGTTTTAGATATGAAGGATCTTATTACAAAACTAAAGTCTTTTAAAGACTTAGATATACATATATCTTTAGATGATTTTACTGCAGGACATTCAACTGCTGGATTACTACCTCTTTTACCAATAGATGTCGTTAAATTTGATAAATCCCTTTTAGATTCAATTCAAATAAATGAAAAAAAAGGTAAGATTGTGTATAAAAATTTAACCTCTTTAATTAAAGATTTAAATTTTGAAGTTGTAGCTGAGGGTGTGGAAACTAAAGAACAACTAGATTTTTTAAAAGAGTTAGATGTAGACTATATCCAAGGATATTATTTTAGCAAACCTCTATCTCTTTCTGATTTTAATACATTATTAAAAAAGCTTTAAAGTCCAATTGGCCTTTAAAGCTTTTTCTCTTTATATAAACTTTAAAATTCCACCTATCAATAATGAATATATGAAAAAATCCTCTAGTATTGGTAAGTTTATATCTAAATCTATATCTAATAAATTCCGATCTTCACTTTTTAATCTCTCTCCTATAAAAATCGTATTTA
>JBOFRT010000057.1:0-1415 GCA_051651165.1 Cetobacterium sp. | reverse complement strand
AAAATGAATCCAATTTCTTGGGAAAAAGCATATGAAATTATTGCAGAAAAATTTATTGATATAAATAATAAATATGGAAGAGGATCTTTAGCTTTTTTAAGTACAGGTCAGATACCTTTAGAAGAAATGGCGATTTTAGGTTATGTAGGAAGATTTGGATTAGGAATGGAAGGTGATGGAAATACAAGGCTATGTATGGCAACAGCAGCAGTTTCTTATAATCAATCTTTTGGATTTGATGCACCTCCATACTCTTGGAATGATTTAATGACAACAGAGTTAGCTATTTTTATAGGATCAAATCCAGCTATTAGTCATCCAGTTCCATGGTGGAGATTAAGAAAAGAGAATAAAGATGCAGAAATAATAGTGATTGATCCTAGAAAAACAGAAACAGCAAAAATGGCTAACATGTGGATACCTGTAAAATTAAAAGGAGATTTATGTTTACTTTATACTTTAGCTAACTATTTAATTGAAAAAAACTACATAGATATAGAATTTGTGAGAAATAAAATAGAGAATTTTGATGAGTTTAAAAAATTTGTATCAGAATATACTTTAGATAAATTAGAAGATAGTTGTGGAATAAAAGATAATGTATTAATAGAATTAGCAGAAAAAATACATAATAAAAAAAAGGTGTCGTTTTGGTGGACTATGGGTGTAAATCAAAGTTATGAAGCCACAAGAACAGCAGAAGCAATAATAAATATTTGTTTTTTAATAAAAGCTATTGGAAAAGAAGGGTGTGGGCCCAACTCCTTAACCGGGCAATGTAATGCTATGGGTTCTAGACTTTATAGTGCAGAAACTTGTCTTTTTGCTGGAAGGAAATTTAATTCAGAAAATGATAGAAAAATAATAAGAGATATTTTAGAAATACAAGATGAGATAATTCCAACAAGAGCAACATTGGCATTTAATGAAATTATTGAAAAGGTAGAAACAAAAGATATTAAAGGACTTTGGATAATAGCAACTAATCCAATGGTATCTTATCCACACAATACACTTATGGAAAATTTTAATTCAAAAATTGATTTTCTAGTAGTACAAGACATATATTATGATACAGAAACAGCAAAAGAGGCAGATTTATTTTTACCGACAGCGACATCTCTAGAAAAAGAAGGAACTTTTATAAATACTGAGAGAAGACTTGGGGCAGTTCAAAAAGTAGTTGAACCTCCAGAAGGAATAAAAAGTGATTATGAAATAATACTAGAAATTGGAAAAGCTTTAGGGTTAAATGATAAATTAAAATTAGATAAATGGAAGACTCCTAAAGATGCTTTTAATTTGATGAAAGCTATATCTGAAGGGATGCCTTGTGATATAACAGGAGTTGAATATGACAATTTAAAAAATAGTAATGGAGTTCAATGGCCTTTAAGATATAAAGAAAATTTAGA
>JBOFRT010000056.1:0-4395 GCA_051651165.1 Cetobacterium sp. | reverse complement strand
CTAGTTTTTAAAATTTTAGCTAATTCATCCCATTTTTCATTCATTTTAAATACCTCCATATGTAAAGAATTAAAAGTTCCATTTTCTTAATTATATTACGATTAAAATATATTTGCAAAAAATAATAAGAACCTCTGGGGGGGAAGAGGTTCTTATCTGGGGGGGATTAAATTATTTACTACTTTTAACACTTATCATAATATTTATGACCAAAGATTGTATAAAAAAGTTTTAAATTTATTGAAAATTTATTTACTAAATTTATGATAAAGGTTTTTAATTTCATCACTTAGATTCTTATTGGGGATATTTTTAATTAAATCTTCGATAGTTACCCAATTGAGATATAATTTCTTTAAATTATTTTCGATGATTTTATTATATTTATTATCCTTAAATGGTAATTTTGTTGATATTTCATTAGATTTAATTTCTTCTAAAAATGTTGAAATAGGATTATTTGAGTATTCATCGTACTTATATCCATAGAATCTAGAGTTCATTTTCTTTGAATAATTTATTTTATGAAGTTCAGGAGTTAATAAAGTAACAAAAATATGACCATTAAAATCTGAAGTATTAGGAAAAGTTAAAGCAGTTTCTATAACTCTTTGTAACTGGTTTCTTATAGTACAATATTTAACACCATATGAAATATCACTAGACCATTTAGCTTCACAGAATAAGAAACTATCATTTGAATTGCTAATTTCAATTCCACTAGTAGTATTTGTTCTTTGCTGGATATTCCCCATGGCTAAATCAAGGTTTGTATTCCCTTCATGATTTCTTTTAGTTAGTGGTTGAACTTCAAGGCCAATTTTAGGAGTAGAATTGAAATTATAGCCAGTTAAAAGTTTGTATAACAAATGTTTATCTCCATCATTAGAAGAGTAAGCTTTAATAATTTTAAAAAGTAATAGTTGTTCATCGTCTTTTTTTAGTTCCTCATTACTTAATCTTGAAAAAAGTTTCTCAGAAATAATCATAAATTAACTCCTTTAATATTTTGTATTTTTAATTATAGCATATATTTATTAGATTTGATTTTTTATAAAAATAAGTTTAAACTAATAAAGAGAAAATAATATGAGGGGGAAGTATGGAAATAAAAGAGTTTTATAATGAGTTTATAAGTAGATTTAATTGTCACAAGAGATTTAAGAAAATAAATAAAAGAAATGAAGTCAAGCAAGTTTAGAAAGGAAGTAAAAGTTTAAATAGTAAAAATAAAAAAGAGTAATTTCTACGAAGCACAAAAGAAATGATTTATAATGATTTTTTTATAAAATTCATAATATTCATTTTAAGATTCACTCCTATAATTAAGTTATTTTGTAATTTAATAGATAAGTATTGTATTATAAAGCAGATAAGAATGTTTAATTAATTTCTACATAAAAAATTTAAAACTAAGTATATAAGGTAAAAAAAATACATAAAATTAAAAATTAATTAAAATATATTAATGTTAAAAATAAAATATTAAATTAATAAGTTGTGTGATAAATGAATTTATTGAGCTATTAGATAAACTTAAAGTATTGCTAGAAGAAATGGAAAAATCTTATTTTAAAGTGATATTTATATAAATTAAAGGTAAAATTATTAAACTCTACCTTTAATTTTTTGAGATAAACTACTGACCTGGTTATTTTTAATTAAAAAAGACAGGGCTTTGGGATTACAGAACCCGATATCATTAGCTGCATTAGAGCTATTTCGTATTAATTTATTTAAATATTTAAACACATCTCCAAAACCATAATCAGGATTTATATATTCAATTAAATATTTCATAATTACTATACTACGAGCAATTTTATTGGTTGGAGCAGTAGGATCTTTAAAATGAAGAATGCTACTCCATTCACTTCTTATAGGTGGAAGTGTTTTAAATTGAACATCAATAACATTAGAGTTATGAGCACACATATTCCTTAATAGTTTTAAATTTTTTAGCCAAGAGGCGAGTTCCTCGTGTGTACAATTATATTCGTTAGCAATAGCAGTCTTATTTTTAGTTGACATTAAATCAAATAAAAATAAAATTTCACCGAAAGTTAAAATTTCAACAGCTAACCAAATTGGGATTTGAATTGAATCATATTTAAGCTTATATTCACTTATAATAAAATTATCTGAATTTTTAATTTTCTGATATAAACGAGAGTTAAAAGCATCTTCTTTTTCAGAAAGATAAAATTTACAATAGATTTCTTTATTACACCAATTATTAAATTTTAAATATCCAAAAGGACCATGCTTTTTCCCGAGGATATAGGCAAATTTTGTTTTAAAAGAAAGTTCTATTTTTTCGATAATATGGAGAAAAGCCATTCTTAGATTTTTATCTTGATAAAATCTAACAATTATTTGTTCAAAGGAAATATTGTCATATTTAGGAATTTCTTTACCATTAATGATTTCAGTTTTTAAATATGGTCGAGAAAATTCTTTTATTTTATAATAATTAATATTTTTTAATCTTTCAATAGCTTTTTGTTTATCATTAACTTTAAGGCCTCTATCCATAAGTAAATCAAGTTGCTCATTAAACTCTAAATGCGTTTTATCATAAATAGCCATTTGGAAAATCCTCCTAAAAAAAAACTTCCACAAGGGACGTACCCTGCTTAACGCATGTGGAAGTGTTTGATATTTATATTAGGATTATACTATAAAAAAAGTAAAAGTCAAGAGTAGGTTTTTTATTGAGATAGAAACTTATAATTTTTTATTCTATTGTTAGAGTTAGAATCCTTTTTTATTAGTTGTTTTTTTATTTATTATTTAAGATTCAACTTTTAAGTGATTACGCTATTTAATCTATCTAAATATAATCTTAGAATATAAAATTGACTTTTAGAAAAAATATACATACACTAATGAGTATATGAAGTAAATAAAAGATATTAAACTATTTGGAAGGTAAGGGTAAGATGATACAAAAAGAAAATGCTATAAAAAAAGCAGAAGAAGATTTATTAGGAAGGGGAAAATTTATTGAAAGAATATCAGAGGCTATAGTTAGCTATAGTTCTGATGAAAATTTAATAATTGGTTTAGAGGGTAAATGGGGAAGTGGGAAAACATCAATATTAAATTTAATAGAAGAAAATTTAAAAGATGAAGTAGAAATTTTTAGATTTAGTCCTTGGAATTTTATAAGTAGAAAGCAATTGGTAAGTGATTTTTTTGATCAATTTTCATATTTTTTAGGAGATTCTAGACATGATTTTAAATCAGTGGGTGAATGTTTAAAAAAAATGGCATATTTATTAAAACCAGTTAAATATTATTCGGGAGTTGCAGGAGATTTTGTAAAAATGTTAGAGAGTGCTTTGAATGGTACAAGGGATTTTTTAACAGAAGAACTAAATTTTGAAAAAATAAAACAAAGAATCAATAAAATTTTATTAGAAAATGATAAAAAAATAATAGTGATGATAGATGATATAGATAGATTAAGCGATAATGAGATAATTGAAATTTTTCAATTAGTAAAGGGAGCGGGAGAATTTAAAAAAGTGATTTATATCTTAGCTTACGATCACGAATTAGTAAAGAACTCACTGGATATAATTTCAAAAAATAGAGGACAAGAATATTTAGAAAAAATAGTTCAAATTCAAATAGAAGTACCAACTGTTGAAAAAAAATATTTAGAAGAGAAGTTTTTATCAGAGCTTGAAAATATATTTTCTGGTAAACATATTACAAATGAATTTAATTTATTTTATGAAAAGATAATAAAACAAGAAATAGTTGATATTAGAAAATTAGAAAAAATTTTGAATAATATAAGGTTTGGAATGGATTATGCTGAAAAAAATTTAAATTTAGAAGAATATATATTATTAAAAACCTTAAAAGTGACAAATGTAAAGTGTTACAATAAGATTATTGACAGCTTAATTAGAGATAGAACATTTGATAAAGTGCCAGAAGATGAAAAACAAGAAAAATTAGAAAATAAAATTTTACAATATTTTTTTAAAATAGGATATACTATTGATGAAAAAGGCGATAAAAAAATAAGAAAAAATTTCAATTATTTAGAAAAGAATATAAGATTAAGAAGCATTACAGACACAAAATATAAAGATTTATATTTTAAGTACTTTTAAAGTTCTATAGAAATAGTACTGAAAAAAACAGAGGTAGATTAATTTCTACCTCTATTTTTGTTTTGGAGGTATTTAAGTCTAGTTTCTGTTGAAGTACCTGCCCCGCCAAAGAAAACAATGTTGTTGCTAGTTTTTAAAATTTTAGCTAATTCATCCCATTTTTCATTCATTTTAAATACCTCCATATGTAAAGAATTAAAAGTTCCATTTTCTTAATTATATTACGATTAAAATATATTTGCAAAAAATAATAAGAACCTCTGGG
>JBOFRT010000055.1:0-1599 GCA_051651165.1 Cetobacterium sp. | reverse complement strand
TGGTGTATAAGATTACCTTTAATGTATTACTTTATATATTTAAAAAGAATGCCTGTTACATATTTCTGGTGGATCACATCATTACAATGGACTGTTGAAGCAGCAATATTTATTAAAATCTACCATGATAAATTTTATAAGAATCCATTAAAGAGTTAGTTATTCTAACTCTTTTTTATTTGGTATAAATTTCCAAACAAAAAAGAAGGATTTCAATTCTTTTCTATGTATAGTACTTTTTGTTTAATAGTGCACAATATTTTATTCGTCAGGAGGAAAAGTTATGAAAAATTTTAATCTTTTACTACTTGCAGTAACTTTACAAACGTCCAGTGTCTTTGCCCAAGAGCAAAGTGGCCTCATCTTTTGGTCGGATTATAATTACTTTAAAGACAACACTCGACCTATGAGTCAAACTAACAACTCTTATTTCAAATTATCAACTCAAGCTATTACACTTCCACCTATTGTTCCACCTCAAAAACCAGTTCTTCCACCTACTCCACCTATTATTCCTACGCCTCCCACACCAGAACACTCATCTACAGATCACGCCCATGAAGTTGAACCACCAGAACAACCTCATACTACTCCATCACCTAAAAATGGATATATTTTCTATGGTAAATATTATTATCCTGGAAAAACTTTATACACAGACAAAGCTCCTTTAATGGGTGATTTTACTATTAACAAAGATCATTTTGTTGGAATGGGTAGCATTCTAACTGGCTATACTCTTTTTAACAAAAATACTTTAACTATTGATAATAATCCTCATAATACTACTACAACTGGAATGCAAGCTTCTGGTGGTGGAACTGTTATTAATGATGGAAATATAAATATTAATGGTCTTTATGGAACTGGTATCAATGTTATCAGTGACGGTTTAGGAATCAACAACGGAAATATTCACTTAAATTCATACTATGCAACTGGTATTCAAATTTATGGAAATACAACAGGAATTAATAACGGTACTATTTCTGGTAACGGATATCAAGGAGTTCAAGTTATTGGAAAGGGACACTTTACTAACTCATCAACAGGTGTTATTGATATAACTAATGGAAATATTGGTATTTGTGCTTCTGAAGGTGGTATTGGAGTTAATGATGGTATCATAAAAACATATAACACTAACTTTGGTATGTTTTCACCTGGAGGAACTATTATAAATAATGGGACTTTAACAATGGATGACACTGGAAAAAATCCAAACAATATTGTTTCTAGTGGTATGGGTGTTTCTGAAGCTGGAGTCGCAATAAATAATGGTACTATAAATATAAATGGTAGAAGTTATTCAGGAATGAGTGGTGGAAAAAATACTGTTCTAAAAAACTTTGGACTTATTAACATCAATCCACCTGCTCCTCAAGAGATATATACTGATGGAAGTTTTGCATTCCAACTTGGTCATTCAGCAATTGGAACAAATGAACCAAGTGGTGTAATTAACCTAAATAAAAATGGTATTTTATTAAATGGAAAAGGTACTCTTCATAACTGGGGTAAAATAGTTAAACCTACTGATAATAATCTCCCTTTAATATATCGAGGTGGTAATTTAGTTATGGAGAAAGGTGGTTCTAT
>JBOFRT010000054.1:0-4519 GCA_051651165.1 Cetobacterium sp. | reverse complement strand
ATTCTCTCTTCACATGTTTCTCTAACAAATATAGCTTCTTCTACTAAGTTATAATCTATCTTAGAAACAAAAGACCCTCTTTGAGGAAAAACTTGAAGTAACTTCTCCTCTACTAACTGAACTATAGCCTCTCTAAGTGGTGTTCTACTAACGTTTAATATTTTGCTCAGTTCAATCTCCCCAATTGATTCCCCTGGCTTTAAATTTAGACTCATAATATTCTCTCTTAGAACTCTATAGATGTATTGTCTCGTATTTTCTTTAGAATTTTTATTTACCCCTTCTAATCTCATCCTTTCTCTCCTATCACTGTTTTTATATATTATATCAGTAATTTAACAAGTTGTATACTAGTCATACTTAATTATTGTAAACTCAATTCTAAGATTTGTAATAATTCTCTCTACTCATAATATGCTGTAAATGTTACTCGGGTGCCACTCAAATCATAAACTTCACTCTTAGATGTATCCCAAATGTATTCATACTCAACTTCTAAATTCCCATCAGAATTATATTTTTTCATTTGTTCTCTAATCTCTATACCTTTTATACTCTTGCTAAGACTATTACTTATATTCATATTACCCGTTCCCATTATTTTTAATATATGACCCCTTACAACCCCTATACTTCCATGAATTAAAATCCCAAAATCTATCGTATTCATATTTGATTCAATACTTATAGGATCTTTTATTTCATACTTTACCGTTGGTCTAAAGTAACTTATTGCATCACATTTAATAATGGTTGTCAATAATAGAAAAGTTATTACTTTTAACATTTTTCCTCCTAATCTATCTATAAACTGCGGTTATCATTATTAATTTCCAATCTTTGTTTTGCGTATAATCCGTTTTTTTTTCAAGATTTATCATAAATGAATTATCCATTTGTTTAGTTATATTTATATTTAAATAATTATTCTCTTCAATATTTAGCTCAACATTTTCATGATTAAATTCTAACGAAATTTCTTTTATTTCTTGGTTAATAAAGATTGTTTTTAAAGTTTTTAAAACCTCATCTTCCACCAAAATTTTATCTGCCCCTTTAAATTCTATAACTTTTCCTTTAACTATAAGAGAATCTTTAGATAATAATCTATCTGAATTTGTATTTTGATAAATAGAATAAGATGTCAATTGACACAAAATATATGTAAATAATACCCACTTCTTATTCATAATTTTCTGACTCCTCCTCTTTTTTCAAAAGAATAAAATCATCAAATTTATAAATACCACTATCATTATTTAAAGAATTCACAATTAGTTGGTATTTATTTTTTTCAAAATAATAGTTTTTATCAGAAATCTGGATCTCTACTTCGTATTCCCCATCAATCAATCCATCACAAATAAAAAATCCATCAAATTCAGGTTTTAACCTTCTTATTTCATTATTATTTTTCTTTAAAATTAAAACTACCTTATTATAAATAAAAGGAAGCTGTCCTTCATTTATTTCTTCTGATTTTAATAAAATATTTCCACTTATAGAAGTTGTATTTTGTAGTGGAATATTTATTATCATTCCTGTCGATGGCATCAATCTATAATGAATTGTTTCATCAAAGTATAAAAGAGGGTCTATATATGTTTTATCCACTTTTAAAGTAAATGTTGTTTCAGCAGAAATATTTTCTATAAAATAATCACCATTATTATCTGTAGTCGTTTTTTTTCCTTGAACAGTAATATCTATTCCATCTAAAACTTCATCTAAGTCATCATATTTTCCATTTCCATTGGAATCTATAAATACTTTTCCTTTTATCCAAGAATTTACAATATTCTTCATTTTACTATTTTTATCTATCTCTTGTAAAATTATAGTTTTTTTAATTTTAGTACCTAATCTCTTTTGATTTTTATCATTTCCTGAAAATAACATCTCCGCTGAAGAGAATGGTAATCCAAACTCCTCTAAATATAAAGTAAATGATAATTCTGATAAAAATTTATCCCTACTTTTTTCTGAATAAACAAAATTAACAGAAAAATCTATTTTTTTCGAACTGTAATAATTTGAATTTCTTTTTATAAATTTTAAGCTATATTTATCTTCTTCTAACTCCCATTCATGATTAAATTTATACTCAATACTAGAAGTTACATTTAAAATGTCAAATCCTCCCATCCCAAGCTGATATTTAAATCTATGTTTATTTCTTAAGGAATTTTCTGTATATTCTTGAAATGTATATTCTAAACCATTTGATAAATATTTATAATTATATCCTATTCCACCTGTATAATTATTATATTTATTTCCTTTATAGGATTCTATTTCATAACCAAGTCCATAATTTATATTTTTTATGCTTTTTTTTATATTTATTCGGTAAATTTCATCTTTTTTTTCTTGTTCACTAATTCTTTTACTATATTTTTCAACTACTCCTTCTATTCTATAATCATACACATTTTGTCCAAATTCTAAAAATAAGCTTCCATCTTTCTTATTTAAATCATGGTACCAATTACCACTTATCCAAAAGGGAAACTTTATAGGTGATGAATTATAAATAAATCCATATAGATTTTCCTTATATATTCTCTTTTCTCTATCAGAAGTAAGATTAAGATGTCCAAATTCTAAGGTTAAATTATTAGTTAGCCCATATTTTAAAGTTCCTAAAAAATTTTCATCTCTTCTTCCTCTCACTTTTCCACTTTGAATAGAGTAACTCCATCTATTTTTGACTAAAGCCTTATTATTCATCAAAAGAGACAAATCTTTTTGAATATAGCTTCCATCTTCTTCATAGATTCTTATATAATATCTATCTGTTAATGATAGTAAATCTATCCCTGTAAATATATATTTCTGCTCATTTACCGTTTGATAGTCCAATAAGATTCCGTTTCTATATAACTCTACAACTGAACCATCTGGAGCATATCCTTCAAAAGTATTCCCACCTCTTTCCATTAAATTGTATCTGTCTGATGAATCCGAAATACTTATACCATTCATATCGGTATCAATATTATAAACAGAAGGAACTCTCATATAGAAACTACCTACAACCAAATCTTTTTCATCAAATATATTGTTATATCTTAAAGTTGCTGTATTTATCTTAGCTCTTGCATCATTTGTTCTTTCGTTAAAAAGTGTAATGTCACTCTGAAATTCTCCATAAAAAAGCTGGGATGAATACTTAATATCTAAACTATTTGTATCTCCCTCTGAAAAGCTAGTCTGTTCATATTGAATTTGAACTACACCTGGTGTTATTAAACTTTTATTTGTTTTATAATCATTTTTTTGTGTTTCTAATTTACTTTTTTTCAGTATATTTTTTCTCTTTACTTCTTGCTCATATCGAATATCAGAGGGAAGTTTAAATCCTAATTTTATCTCGATATTTAACATATTTAAGTCAAATTTTATATTTTTAACTGGAAATATCTCATTTAAGTTATTTAAATTTATATAAATATCATCATTTTCTATAAAAGCAACACTACCATCAAACTTCCAACTTATCTTTTCTTTATTCGGAAGTTCTCCTATAACTTCTAACTTATTTAAGTCAACATATAGTTCATTTAGTTCCAAGCTGTTAAAAAGTGCCTTTAAACCTAAATATCCCTCCTCTTTTATCTCATCTATATATAAAGGATAAAACTCTTCCTTAAAATTATTTATTTTTAAATCCATATTTCCATCTATAATATTTTCTCTATCCATTGGAAATATTGTGATTGAAACAACTATATAAAATAAAACTAAATATCTCATTTATACTCCACTCTAATTGGAGACCTAAATCTTTCTCTAGCTCTTTTAGACTGAGCTTTTTCCATTACGTATAAACTACCTGTAATCTCAACATCTAATTCTCCATTTTTATCTAAAACTAAATCTTTGGTTGTTAATAATAAAATATCTCTTATATATAAATTTTCTGTAATTTCATAATAATCTTCAATGGTAATTTTTATTTCTGAATAAGGCGTTCCTTTTATATTTAAAACTAAATTTTCAACAGGCTGAACTTTTCTTAAACCAGTTGTTTTTATTATTATTGAAAAATTAAACTCTTGTTTCTCTGTTATTACTAAATTTTCTTGAGCAAATATTAGAGTATATATTAAAAAAAATAATATTATTGCTTTTAATCTCATTTTTTCTCCTTGAAAAAAAGGAGGATTTCTCCTCCTTTTAAAATCTATATTAGTCCGTGTATGCTGCTGTAACTGTTAACGTTGCATTTAATTCTTCTCCTGCTTCTGTAGGAGTATACGCTAAAGTCATTGGTACATTTTGCGTTGCTGCTGAGTCTGCTATAGTTACACTATTTTCTAATCCAGTTATTACTACATTTGGAATATCAGCTGCTGACAATTGAACTTTAAAATCCTTTTCTCCTCCTAATATTAAATCAAGTGATGTTGAAGCTGTTTTTCCAATCATTACAGTTCCAAAATCTACCGAATCTATATCTGAGCTCAATGAAACCGCTTTTACAGCTTTCCCTGTCAAGCCTATATCTTTTGTTGCT
>JBOFRT010000053.1:0-1021 GCA_051651165.1 Cetobacterium sp. | reverse complement strand
GTAGATTTAATTTTGGAAAGAAAATTATTAACAAAAGAGGAATTAGATATAATTTTAAATCCTTTTGAAATGACAAAACCAGGAATTCCAGGAAAAAGTTTATTAAAAAATAGATAATATAAAAAAGAGGTCAAATTTTTGACCTCTTTTATTTTTCTAAAAATGAAATGAGATTTTGTTCAGGAATTATAGTATCACCATTATGGATAATAAGATAGTTTCTAATTTGACTAGTTTCCAAAACAACTTTAATATTATCATCTTCATAAAATTCTTTTGTATAATTATTAAAAATAATACCTTGAATAGGTATTTGTTTTTCTTTTAAAAAGCTAAGAGTCAACATTGTGTGGTTTATAGCTCCAACTTTTGTAGAACAAACGAGTATTACTGATAGATTTAAGTCTTTTATAAAATCAAACATGAAATATTTATTTCGTATTATTGGAACATATATACCTCCAGCAGCTTCTATAAAAGTTGTTGAATACTTAGATTTTAAAATATCCCATTGATTAAAGATAGAGTTCATAGAAATAGGAGTATTTTCTAATTCAGAAGCTAAATGAGGAGAAACAGGAGTTTTGAAAAGATAAGTAGTCATTTCAGATTTTAAAGTTGTTCCAGCAAAATCGCATAAAAATTTTGGATCTAATGGAATTAATTTTTTATTTTCAAAATAGCATCCTGTTTGAAGTGGTTTATAATAACCGATATTATAGTTTTTTAAAGATTTAAAAATAAGAGAAGACACATACGTCTTCCCTATATCAGTGTCTGTCCCTATAATAAAGTATCCTGTTTTTAGTTTATCTATCAAGGGTAAATCCCTCCTTAACAACCATCTCTTTATCAGAGGATATAGTGCTTCCTGTTGTTGTGAGAAAATTTCCAGTTAAAGCTGAATTGATTCCACCTTTAATTCCTTGAATTTCTAAATCGCCAAGTTGAAGTCTTCCACCAGCATATCTTAAAGAAGAATCTGGATTTATGAAACGATAAACTGCGATTGTTTTAATAA
>JBOFRT010000052.1:0-1365 GCA_051651165.1 Cetobacterium sp. | reverse complement strand
AAAGCTCCTTATAATAATCATCCATTGTTAAAAATTCTTTTTTGTAAGTCATAATAAACATCTCCTTTTAAACTTTAGTTTTAGAATAATATAAATTTATGATAAGATATATTTACTGAAAAAAAAAGCCTACGAATTTTAGGTATAAAATGGGGGATGGACAAATGAATCGGACAAAAGAAAATTATTCAGCATATGACAGAGTAGATTCATATACTAGAAAAGCTAATGAACAAAAAATAAGGAGAGCGAGAAAAGGGTTTTCAAATTTAGGAATGGAATATTTAGAAAAAATGTTTGAAACTAATCCGAAAGGAGTTAGGCAGATAATGTCAGAGTTAATTGTTTTTTTAGATGACGATAGTAAAATTTCAAAAGATAATTTTAAAGAAGGGCAAAGAGAACAGCATATATCTGATTTTAAAAAATTTAGAAATAAATCTAAATTAAAATCTATGAATAGTTTTTTATTGGAAAAATTGGATAATGAATTAATTTTTGCATATAAAGATCAAGTAGAAAAAAACACAAGAGATAATTTAATTCAGATGAGACGTTTACTTCGTGATTCCCTTGATCCATGGAAAGAGTTATTGCCACTAGAAAAAACAAAACACATATGTAAGTTTATATTAGGGCCATTAGAGGAACAAAATTTAGAAAAAGAAGAAAGAAACTTTGATTTCTCATTTGGATCTTCAGTTAACGGTGAAATAAATATTGAATCTATAGATAAAATATTATATATAGCTCAGTCTTTAGATTTACTAAAGGAAGCTTTAAATCAAATGGTAGTTATATATTTAAGTAATCAAATTTTGGAAGTTAATAAAAGAGAGAAAATACTTGAAGAGTATTTTAGAAAAATATATGGTACAGGAAAAGAATTAAAAAGAAAAATGGATATGAAATATTATAGAAAAAATAAAAAATACATAAAGTATAATAGTTTTATTCAACATGAAATATTTGATTTTACATATTTATATGAAACACTTTATTCAGATGAGTTAGCTTTTAAAGCTCAATCTCAAATATTAAAAGATGGATTAAGAGCAGATCCATCAATTGTTAGTCAAGAAAAAGCAACAGAAATCTATAAAAAAGGAATGTCACAAAATAAGGAAGTCACTGACGGAATAAAAGAGAATAGATTTAAAGAAAGGATAAAGAAAATACAAGCGGTGATTGAGTTTTATAAGACTTACTATCGAAGAAATCTTGATTTTGATAATATAAAAAACTTAAAAGGAATGTATTTTGAAATTTATTTAAGTGATCATAAATATGAGTTTACTGAAAAAAAAGTTAGAGTTAAAACTTTGGTTGATGAAATTTATAAATTGATATCTTTTGAAGAAGGTT
>JBOFRT010000051.1:0-84300 GCA_051651165.1 Cetobacterium sp. | reverse complement strand
GGGAGAGAGAAAGCTTGCTTATCCAATCGATAAGAAGAAAACAGGATTCTACGTACTAACTACTTTAGAGATGGACGGTACTAAGTTAACTGAGGTTGAGTCAAAGCTTAACATAACTGAAGAAGTTATGAGATACATGGTAGTTAAGAACGACTAATCAAACTAAAGAAAACGTTTATTCTCAAATAAGGAGGTTATTAGAATGGCAGAATTCAGAAGAAGAAGAGCTAAATTAAGAGTTAAAGCTGAAGAAATCGATTACAAAAATGTTGATTTATTAAAGAGATTCGTATCTGATAAAGGTAGAATCAATCCTTCTAGAGTAACTGGAGCTAACGCTAAGTTACAAAGAAAGATAGCTAAGGCTGTTAAGAGAGCTAGAAACATCGCTCTTATTCCATACACAAGAGTAGAGAAGTAAAAATAATGAGACTGAAGTTATCTTCAGTCTCTTTTTCTTTTTTGTAACTCATTTGCTGAGTGGTCATAATTGTTTTGTTAGTCAAAAAATAAAAAAAAGACAGGCTTTTTTGTTTAAAGCTGTCTTTTTTTATAAGCATTATTTGCTTAATATTTTTCTAAGTCTAGCACTTAGAGTATTAGCATTTGCTTTAAGGATTTGCATAACTTCAACTTCGTTAGCAGCCTTTAAAGATTTTAAAGTTTTAGTACAAACTTTAACTTTAACAGCAACACCGTTGATAACAACTTTAGTTGTTTGTAAGTTAGGTCTCCAAATTCTTCCTGTTACTCTGTGCGAGTGAGAAATTTGATTTCCGAAAGTAATTCCTTTTCCAGTAATTTCACATCTTTGCATTCTATTACACCTCTCTTTCGTTATAAACATGCAAATAATTATACCATTATCGAAACAAAATATCAAGGTATTTTTTAAATTATTTGGAATAGTTTATAAAAAGTAGTAAATATGCTATAATAACTAGGTAAAATATATATAGAAAAGGTGATATGAAGATGAATAATCATAGCTATAAAGTATTAGAATTTAATAAACTAAGAGAAGAACTGTCTCAATATGTAACTGTTGAAGAAAATCAAGAAAGAATTTTAGAGTTAGAACCATTTAAAGATATGAACTCTTTAAAAAAAGAACTAGAAATAGTTAACGATTTTATGGATTTTTTAAAGTTTGATGGTGGATTTGAACCAGCTGGTATGAAAGATGTTAGCAATATAACTAGAAAATCTCAATTAGTAGGAATGTACTTAGAACCAGATGATCTTTGGTCTTTAAACATAAATTTAAGAATTTTTAGAATATTTAAGGGTAGATTAGAAACCTTAGAGAAATATAAAAGTCTTAGAGGGAAATTTATATCGGTTCCAACTTTAAAGAATTTTGAAGATCTTATCAATAAAGCTATCGATCCAGAAAGAAATATAAAAGATGATGCTTCACTTGATTTAAGAGAATTAAGATTCCAGAAGAAGAATACGGTAACTAATATCAAAAGAAAATTTGAAGAGTTATTTACAAATCCAAGTTTTGCAAAAGCTATTCAAGAGAAGATTATAACAACAAGAGATGGAAGAAGCGTAATACCTGTTAAAACTGATTTTAAAGGGCTTGTTAAAGGTATTGAGCACGATAGATCATCTAGTGGATCAACTGTCTTTATAGAGCCTATATCGATTGTATCGTTAAACAATAAAATGAGAGAGTTAGAAGTTAGAGAGAGAGAAGAGATTAGAAAAATTCTTTTAAGACTGACAGATCAAGTGAGATTAAATAGTTCAGTTATAAATGAAATAGGAAATGCAATGATGTATTTAGATATATTAAATGCAAAATCTCAATATGGAGTAGAAAAAAAATGTAATATTCCAGATATAAACAATAAAGAGATGGTTTCTTTAGTGAATGCAAGACATCCATTTATCAACTCAAATGTAGTTGTACCTTTAACATTTGAAATTGGAAGAGAGTACAACACTCTTTTAATAACAGGACCAAATACAGGTGGAAAAACTGTTGCTTTAAAAACAGCAGGACTACTGACTTTAATGACTTTAGCAGGAGTTCCAATTCCTGCAGATGAAAAGACAAGTATAGGTTTCTTTGGAGGAGTTTATGCAGATATAGGGGATGAGCAAAGTATTGAGCAATCGTTGTCATCATTCTCAGCTCATTTAAAAAATATTCAAGAGATATTAAACTCTGTGACAAAAGCTTCATTAGTTTTACTAGATGAGTTAGGATCAGGAACAGATCCGATGGAAGGATCAGCTTTTGCAATGGCTGTAATAGACTATTTAAAAGATAAAAAATGTAAATCTATGATAACAACTCACTATAGTGAGGTTAAAGCTTATGGATACAATGAGATTGATATAGAAACAGCTTCAATGGAGTTCAATGTTGAAACTTTATCACCAACTTATAAATTATTAATAGGTGTTCCTGGAGAAAGTAATGCACTTACTATTGCAAGAAGACTAGGAGTATCTGAAGTTATAATTGAGAAGGCAAAGAGTTATATCAGTGATGAGGATAAAAAAGTAGAAAAGATGATTTCGAATATTAAAGATAAATCATTAGAGTTAGAATCGAAGCAGATAGAGGTAGAGGCTTTAAAAGCTCAAGCTCAAAAAGATAAAGAGGAATATGAGGAAAAATTAAGAGTCTTAGAAAAAGAAAAAAATCAAATTCTAAAAGAAGCTTATGAAAAAGCGGAAGCGATGATGAGAGATATGCAGAATAAAGCTGCTGCTTTAGTAAGTAAGATTCAAAAGGAAGATAAAACAAAAGAGGATATGAAAGAGGTTCAAAAGAAATTAAATATGCTTAGAACATCTTTACAAGAGGAAAAAACTGAAAATGTTGAAGTTAAACCAAAAGTTGCAAGAAAAATAGATTATAAAGTTGGAGAGAGAGTCTTCGTAAATAGTTTAAACCAATATGCAGTTGTAAACAAAATCAATTTAAATAAGGAAACTTTAAATATCCAAGCAGGTATTTTAAAATTAGAAGTATCTATGGATGATGTAAAAACTGTTGTTGAACCGAAAAAGAAAGAGTATAGACCAATAAACGCTCATACAAAAACTAAGGTTAAAAATGAAGTGGATTTAAGAGGTAAACTTGTTGATGAGGGAATTTATGAGTTAGAAACTTATATGGATAGAGCTTTAATGAATGGATATACAGAGATATATGTAATTCATGGAAAAGGAACAGGAGCTTTAAGAAATGGAATTATGGAGTTCTTAAAAACATCGAGATACGTTAAAAACTTCAGAGCTGGAGGACATAACGAGGGAGGAATAGGATGTACAGTGGTGACTCTAAAATAACTTTAATTCTTGCAGCTGCAGGAGTTGGAAAAAGGATGAATCTGGGTTATCCAAAACAATTTTTAGAGGTAGATGGTAAACCACTTTTCGTTTTAGCTTTAGAGGTTGCTCAAAAAAGCGATCTTATAAAAGATATAGTAGTTGTTACAGCTGAGGAATCAGTAAAGTTTGTAACTGAAGTTTGTGAAAGATACAAAGTTTCAAAAATTAAAAAAGTTATTTCAGGCGGAGAAGAAAGACAATATTCTATAGAAAATGCGTTGGAATATTGTGAAGATAATAGTATAATAGCTGTACAGGATGGTGTGAGACCGTTTCTGAAAGAAAGATATTTTTCTGAGAGCCTTCAAATGTTAAATGAAAACAGCAATTTAGCAGGAGTAGTTGTGGGAGTACCACTAAAAGATACTATAAAAAGAGTTGATAAAAGTGGTACAGTTATAGAAACTCCTAGGAGAGAGGAGTATATAGCTGTTCATACACCGCAAGTTTTCAGAGCTACAATATTGAAAGAGGCTTATAGAAAAGCTAGAGAGGATGAGTTCTTAGGAACGGATGATTCCTCTTTAGTAGAGAGAATAGGCGTAGAGATAAAAGTTGTTGTGGGAGATTATGACAATATAAAAATTACAACTATAGAAGATTTAAAATTTCTTTAAATGATAAGGAGAGATAGATGAACATATTTTTAGCTCAAACAAAGCCAATGTTGGGAAACACAGAGAAAAATTTAGGTAAAATGGTAGAGGTAATTCAAAAGGAGATAGATAAAGGAACAGAGATAGTTGTATTTCCAGAGTTATCTTTAACGGGATATTTACTAGAAGAGATGGTGTACGATGTAGCCATTGAAAAAGTACCAGAAATATTAATGGAACTTTCTAAAAAAATATCTATAATATTTGGAGCCGTTGAATTAGGTGAAGATTTATATCACTATAATACAGCATTTTACTTAGAAGATGGAGAGGTAAAGCATAAGCATAGAAAGGTTTATCTACCAACTTACGGTCTTTTTGATGAGGGAAGATATTTTAAAGATGGAGATACTATAAGAGCTTTCGATACGAAGTTTGGAAGAGTAGGAATGTTGATTTGTGAAGATGTATTCCATCAAAGTAGCTCATATGTGTTAGGACAAGATGGAGCACATACAATCTTTGTTATAACTAACAGTCCAACAAGATTTACAAATAAAGGCTTAGAAATTGGAGAGCTATGGGAATCGATTTGTAAAACTACATCTGTAAGCAATACGTGTTTTACAGTTATGGTAAATAGAGTGGGAGTAGAGGATGGAGTTAGCTTCTGGGGAGGAAGTCTAGCTGTAAGTCCATCAGGTGACACAATAAAAAGATTGGAATATTTTAATGAGGATGGAGCTAATATATCAATAAATAAAAGAGAAGTAGCAAAAGTTAGATTTGCATCGGGATCGAGTAAAAATGAAAAGATAGATTTAGTACTAAATGAGTTAAGAAGAATAAAAAAAAGTAGATAAATTTATTGAAAAAAGGAGTACCGATGAATAAAACTTTAAAGGTAGTGTTAAGTGTTTTTTGTGGACTATCTATTTTAGCTGGAGTTTTTTATGCTACAAAAGAAAATCCAAGAGTTTATCTAAGCGATAGAATAAATTTAGCTTATGTTAACGAAGACATAAACCATAAAAATTTCGAGAATGTTATAGAGCTTTTAAATAAAGCTGATTTTAATGTTGATGCCAACATGAAACAGGGATTAAAATATGTAAAGGGTCTTTATATATTGTCAGATAGTAGTTTTATATCAGATAAAAAAACAGCTGTTGGAATAGTTGATTTTGGATATTTATATCCACTAATGAAATTTAGAGTGGAAACATATTTTGATAAAGTGAATGATATGTATCTCTTGAAAGAGGAGTATAAGAAAAAATATTTTAATGGAGAGAGACTTTATTTAAAAATAGAAAAAGGAAATTTCTTAGTTGCAACAAGAGAAAAAGATATAGAAAAAGCAGTCAAAAGTGAGAGATATTTTAATCAAAATTTAATTAAAATTTTAGATAGAGAAAATAGTAATAACTTAGGTATGTTAATTTTAAATCTTGGAAAAAATCCACTGGGAGGATTTGATGAACTTGTTTTAACTGGAGATGTAAATTTAAAAAATCAAGCTATATTAACAGCAAATATCGGTGGTAAAAACGATATAATAAAAAGTTTTAATGGTATTGAAAAGGATAATTTATCTGGAAGTAGAGTTCTTGAAAAAAATAGATTATATCTAAGAAGTTCTAGAGATGCTGAGTTAAGGTCATTTTTATTCTTTTTAAACTATTTCTTTAGAAATAGCTTTATAGATGGCATAGCTTCAAGAGTAAATATAAATACTCCTAAAGATGATGAAAGATTAGAAAAATTACCAAAGGAAAATCTTGTAACTGTAGATGTAGCTCAAAAACAATTTATTTATAGTCATTTAGATATAGAGATAAAGAATAAAAATATTGGTCACATTGAGTTAAAAGGAGTAGCAGCAGATAATAGATTAGAGATTACAACAACCTTAGATGAAGAGATAACATTAAATCTATTAAAGGCAATTAAATAGGAGGTAAAAAACATGATAAAAATATATAATACACTTAAAGGCGAATTAGAAGTATTTAAACCTCTAAAAGAGGGAGAGGTATCGATGTATGTTTGTGGTCCTACAGTTTATAACTATATACATATAGGTAATGCAAGACCAGCAATTTTCTTCGATACGGTTAGAAGATATTTTGAGTTTAGAGGATATAAAGTAAAATATGTTCAAAACTTTACAGATGTTGATGATAAAATGATAAAAAGAGCCAATGAAGAGGGAATTACTTTAGAGGATGTAGCTAAAAAATATATTGATGCTTATTTTGAGGATACAGCAAAAGTTAATTTAAAAGAAGAGGGTATGATAAGACCTAAAGCTACAGAACATATTGGTGATATGATAAAAATTATAAAAACTTTGATTCAAAAAGGATATGCATATGAATCTAGCGGAGATGTATACTTTGATGTAAACAGCTATAAAAGTGAATACGGAGAGTTATCTGGACAAAGTATAGATGATCTACAAAGTGGTGCAAGAATAGATGTATCAGAAATAAAGAGAAATCCGTTGGACTTTGCTCTTTGGAAAGCTGCGAAAGAGGGAGAACCATTCTGGAACTCACCTTGGGGTAAAGGTAGACCAGGTTGGCATATAGAGTGTTCAGCAATGTCTAACAAATACTTAGGACCAACATTTGATATTCACGGAGGAGGACAAGATTTAATATTCCCTCATCATGAAAATGAGATAGCTCAATCAAAGTGTGGAACAGGTGGAGAGTTTGCAAAGTATTGGATACATAATGGATATATAAATGTAAAAGGTGAAAAAATGTCAAAATCTCTAGGAAACTTCTTCCTATTGAGAGAGGTTTTAGAGCAGTTTGAAGGAAGAGTTGTAAGATTCTTTATTTTAAGTTCTCACTATAGAAAGCCAATTGATTTCTCAGATAATGAATTAATCCAAAGTAAAGCTGGATTAGAAAGAATTGAGAATGCTGTTGCAAGAGGAAAAGAGAAGTTAACATCTAAACCAGTTGAAGGTGGTTCTGATTTAGTAGAGTTAAATACAATGTTAGAGGTATCAAAAGATAAATTTGTTAAATGTATGGATGAGGATTTCAATACAGCTGGAGGAATTGGAGCTATATTTGAACTTGTAAAAGAGTTAAATAAAGCTGCTGAAGAGGACAAAGTATCAAAAGTTGGATTTGAAGTTATAGAAGCAGCAGTAGAATATATCAGAAATGTAATGGAAGATGTATTTGGAGTATTATTAAAAGTAGAAGTTCAAGTAGGAAATATGACAACTGAGTTGATAGAGTTTCTATTAGAATTAAGAAGAGAAGCTAGAGATAATAAAGATTGGACTTTCTCAGATAAAGTAAGAGATAGACTTTTAGAGATGGGAATAAAAATAAAAGATGGGAAGGATAAAACAACATGGTCGATTTAAATGTGCGTGAAGCAAATGGATTAGTTTTAGCATATTTAGGTGACTCTGTATGGGAACTTTCTATAAGAACATATTTTATAAATAAAGGTTACAATATAAAAAATCTAAATAGACTTGTCAAAGAACATGTAAATGCTCAAGTTCAAAGTAAGTATTTAAAAAATATAATTGATGATTTGGATGAGGAGAAGTTAGGTCTTGTAAATAGAGCTAAAAATAGTAATATAAAGACATTCCCTAAGTCATGTACTGTTATGGAGTATAAAGAAGCAACTGCATTTGAAGCTCTAATTGGAGCTTTGTATGCAGAAGGGAAATTTGAAGATATAAAAAAAATAGTTGAAAAAAACTTAGGTTAAGGAGAAGTGATATTAAGTGGGATTCAAATTGAAACTACCTGGATTTAGCAGAAGTATAGGAATAGATTTAGGAACAGCAAATACATTGGTATACAGTAAAAAACATGGAAAAATAATATTAAATGAACCATCTGTTGTTGCAGTAGAAAGAGAAAGTAGAAAAGTTTTAGCTGTTGGAAATGAAGCTAAAGATATGCTAGGAAAAACACCTGATTCAATAGTTGCAGTGAAACCTTTAAGTGAAGGAGTTATAGCAGATTATGATATAACAGAGGCAATGATAAAGTACTTTATAAAAAAAGTGTTTGGAAAATACTCTATGTTCATGCCAGAAGTTATGATTTGTGTACCAATTGATGTTACAGGAGTAGAGAAAAGAGCTGTACTAGAAGCTACTTTATCAGCTGGAGCTAAGAAAGCTTACTTAATAGAGGAAGCGAGAGCAGCAGCTTTAGGATCAGGAATTGATATATCAGCTCCAGAAGGAAATATGATTGTAGATATCGGTGGAGGATCGACAGATGTAGCAGTAATATCTCTAGGTGGAACAGTTGTTAGTAAAACAATTAGAACAGCTGGAAACAACTTTGATATGGATATAATAAAATATATTAAGAAAACTCACACACTATTAATCGGAGACAAAACAGCTGAAAGTATAAAAATGCAAATTGGAACAGCGATTCCAATGGCAGAAGAGGAAACTATGACAATCAAAGGAAGAGACTTGATAACAGGTCTTCCTAAGTCGGTTACTGTAGGTTCAGAAGAGATTAGAGAAGCTATAATGGACTCTTTAATGGAGATTGTAACTTGTGTAAAAGATGTACTAGAAAAAACTCCACCAGAGTTAGCAGCAGATATAATTGATAGAGGTATAGTTATGGCTGGAGGAGGATCTTTAATTAGAAACTTCCCAGAATTAATATCTAAACATACATCACTAAATGTAAGATTAGCAGATTCACCTTTAGAGAGTGTTGTAAAAGGTGCAGGAATGGCTTTAGATCAAATCTCTGTATTAAGAAAGATAGAAAAGGCCGAAAGATAATGTTTAAAGATTTTAACTCAAATAAAAAAGCTATTGATTTTCTTCAAAAAGAGCTTAGATTTGGTAGAGAAGCAGGAACATATCTATTTTATGGTGCTGATAGAGAGCTTTTAAAAAAGTTTGCAAAAGCTTTTGCAAAGAGTTTAAATTGCAGTAATAATATAGATGATTTCTGTGGTGTATGTGAGAATTGTATTAGAATAGAAAGTGAAACTCACGGAGATTTAGAGGTTTTAGATGATATAACAGGAATTAAAATTGAAAAAATTAGAGAGTTAGCTTACAGAGATTCTACAAATTCATATGAAGGAAAAAGAAAGATATACTTGATTAGAGATGTTGAAAGATTGAGAAAAGAATCTGCAAACGCTTTATTAAAATTAATAGAGGAACCAAATTCAGGCAGTTTCTTTATTTTGATGTCATCTAGTTTAAATATCTTGCCAACTATAAAATCTAGAGCAATTTTATTGAATTTTATTTCTGAAACTCATGAAGAGATTGGAATAGCAGAAGAGGAGTATAACTTCTTTTTAGGAAAGACAAAGGAAATTGATTTATATAAAAAATCATCTTTGATTGATTTAAAAGAGGGATGCTCATTTGAAAGAGTTGGAAGTAATATAAAAAGTTATATAGATACCGAGGATTTTTATCATAAAGTTGAGATGTATAAATCTATAAGAGATTTTATAAATACAAAAGAGTACTTAACTTTAGGGGATAAGTTATATTTTGTAGATGAGATTCTATTAAATACAAATGATAGAGAGTTAATAAAAGAGATTCTAAGTTATACTTTAAGTTTAATTGGAAGTAGAAATAAAAACTTAGAAAAGTTATTAGAACTAAAAAATATGGCGAAGAGCTCTATAAACTTAAAAAATTTACTGACAATATTTTATACAAACATTTAAGAGAGTGATGTGCAATCACTCTCTTTCATTTATATTATTTATATATTAAAAGTACTATTTATAATATTTATTGATGATTTGTATATTTTTCATTCAAAAATAATATGATTTTTTCGAAAATAGGCTTAAAATTATTTAGAAAAAGTATTATAATATATATGTAATTAATAAATCATAGAGGGAAGGAATCTAGATGTATTTTAAAAATTTTATTGTTTTTGGAATAACGCATAAAGAGTTGGATTTGTGCCAAAGGGAAAAGTTTATACAAAATGATCCGACATCTTTAATTAAACGATTATTCCAAGATGGAAAGATTATTGGATATGTAAATTTATCTACTTGCTTAAGGGTTGAATATTATCTACATTTGGACAAAAACTATTCTTTACAAGATTTTCAAAAGGATATTGGATTAGATGATATTTTTATAAAACAAGGGCATGAAGCTGTAAACTATTTATTTAGAGTTACTTGTGGATTTGAATCTGTGATAAAAGGTGAAGATCAAATCTTAGCTCAAATAAAAAAAGCTCAGCTAACAAGCATGGAAAATAAAATTTCTAGTTCGAATATGAATGTAATTTTTAACAAAGCGATTGAGTTAGGCAAAAAATTTAGAAATAAAAGTAAGATATGCCATAACGCTTTATCGTTAGAAGCTATTTCGTTAAAATTTATAAAAAATAAAGTTGTGAATTTAAAAGATAAAAAAATTCTGATACTTGGTGTCGGAGATTTAGCAAGAGATATAATGGAACTTATAACAAAAGAGGAATATGAAAGTTTGACTATAACAAATAGAAGTTATCATAAAGCTGTTGAAGTAAGTAACGTATATAATGCTGATGTAATTAGTTTTGAAAATAAATTAGAAGAGGTAGCAAAAAGTGATATAATAATATCAGCGACTTCTGCACCTCATGCTATTATAAAAAAAGAGGAGATACTTCCACTTTTAGATGAAAATAAAGATTACATATTTTTAGATTTAGCTGTTCCAAGAGATATTGAAGAGGAGCTAAATGATTTTAAGAATATAAATTTATACAATATAGATGATGTTTGGGGAGTTTATTACGAAAATTTAGAAAATAGAGAGAATCTATTGAATAAATATGAGTATATGCTAAGTGAACAGATGATAAACTTAAAAAAATGGTTTGAATACAAAGAAGGGATTGCATAATGAAAGAGAAAATCGTAATTGGAAGTAGAGGAAGTATATTAGCATTAGCTCAAAGTGAGATGATAAAAGGAAGACTGGAAAAAAATTATCCAGAACTGAAGTTTGAAATAAAAGTGATTGTAACAAGTGGGGATAAAGATTTAGTGAGTAACTGGAACAACAGTGATAAATCACTTAAAAGTTTCTTTACAAAAGAGATTGAACATGAGTTGTTAGAAGGAACAGTTGATATAGCAGTACACTCTATGAAAGATATGCCAATAGTGTCTCCGCCTGGACTTATTTGTGGAGCTACTCCAGATAGAGAGGATAACAGAGATGTAATTGTATCTAGAGATGGCAAAAAATTATTGGAATTACCTAGTGGGGCAGTTGTAGGAACAAGTTCTTTAAGAAGAACTATGGGATTAAAAACTTTAAGACCAGATTTAGAGATAAAACAACTTAGAGGAAATATACACACAAGATTAAAAAAACTTGATGAGGGACAATACGATGCTATTCTTTTAGCAGCGGCAGGACTTAAAAGAGTTGGATTAAAAGATAGAATAACAGAAGAGTTAGATTGTGAACTAATGATGCCAGCACCAGCTCAAGGAGCTTTACACATTCAATGTAGAGAAAATGATGAGTATATAAAATCAATTTTAAATAGTATTCACAATCCTGAGATAGAGGAGATTGTAGATATAGAAAGAGAGTTCTCTAAAATTTTTGACGGAGGGTGTCACACTCCGATGGGATGTTCAGGAGAAAGAGTTGGAGATCAAATATCTTTAAAGGGTGTTTACTGTCACGAGGATATTATGTATAAAGCTGAGATTTTAGAGAATAGAGTTTTAGGAAAAGAGATTGCTCATAAATTAGCTGCGAAGATAAGGGAGAAAATAAATGGTTAATCAAAAGATGGGGAAAGTATATATAATAGGTGCAGGTTGTGGAAACATAGATCTATTGACATTAAAAGGGAAAAGATGTATAGAGGAAGCAGACTGTGTAGTTTATGATAGATTGATAGATCCAAAGGTTTTAAAACTAGCTAAGCCATCAGCAGAGATGATATATCTTGGAAAAGGAAATACTGAAGGTGGAGTAATCCAAGATGAGATAAATAAGACATTAGCTTCAAAAGCTTTAGAGGGTAAAGTGGTGGCAAGAGTTAAAGGTGGAGATCCTTTTGTTTTTGGTAGAGGTGGAGAGGAGATAGAGGAGATAGTAAAACACTCTATTCCATTTGAAATTGTTCCAGGAATAAGTTCATCAATAGCTGTACCTGAATATGCAGGAATCCCTGTGACACATAGAGGACTAGCAAGATCATTTCATGTATTCACAGGTCATACAATGGAAAATGGCGAGTGGCATGACTTCTCGACAATAGCAAAATTAGATGGAACTCTTGTATTTTTAATGGGGATTAAAAATTTAGATTTAATCACTGGAGATTTAATAAGTAATGGTAAAAATCCAGATACACCAGTGGCAGTTATAGAAAAAGGAACGAGTGAGAACCAAAGAGTTACAGTTGGAACTTTAAAAGATATAGTAGAAAAAGCAAAACAGGAAAAAATTGTTCCGCCTGCAATAACTATAATTGGTGATGTTGTTAATATGAGAGAAACATTTAAGTGGTTTGAAAATCAACCTCTTTCAGGAAAAAAAGTTTTAGTGACAAGGGATGAGAAACAAGCTGCTGAATTTTCTGAGAAATTAAGAGTAAAGGGAGCTACAGTAAGAGAGTTACCTTTTATAAATATAGAGAGTGCAGAATCTTTTGACGAAAGAGAGTTGAAAGAGTATAGTGCAATTTTGTTTAACTCACCAAATGGAGTTAAATACTTTATGGAAAATATAAAAGATATTAGATCATTAGGGCATTTAAAAATTGGTGTGGTTGGAGCTAAAACAGATGAACTGTTAAGAGAGTATAAAATAATACCTGACTTTATTCCAGAAAAATATATGGGTGCAGAGTTAGCAAAAGAGGTTGTTAATTTTACGAAGGATGGAGATAAAGTTTTATTTGTAACTTCGGATATCTCTCCAGCAAAGTGTGAGAAGTGGAGTGAAGATTATAATAGAGAGTTTCATAAGTTAGTAGTTTATAAAACTGGAAAAAATATTCATCCTAAAGATAAAGTAGAGTCTATACTAAATGAAGTGGAGTATATTACATTTTTAAGTTCATCGACAGTTGAGGCTTTCCATGAAAGTATAGAGGGAGATTTATCACTTTTAGATAGCAAAAAACTTGTATCAATAGGTCCTGTAACAACAAAGACTATGTTAGAGTTAGGCTACAATGTATCTTTAGAAGCAAAAGTTTTTGATGTAGATGGTGTTATATCTGTAATAGGAGATGAAAAGTAGTATGTTTAATAGAACGAGAAGATTAAGAGTTTCTCAAACTATGAGAGATTTAGTTAAAAATATAGATTTCTCTTTGGATAATTTAATTTATCCTCTGTTTATAGAGGAGGGAGAGAATATAAAAGTTGAAATTTCATCGATGAAAGGACAGTTTAGAATCTCTATCGATAGATTAGAAGAGGAGTTAAAAGAGTTAAAGGAGTTAGGAATAAAATCACTACTTCTTTTTGGAATACCTAAGAAAAAAGATTTAGTAGGTAGTGAAGGATATAGTGAAACAGGTATTGTTCAAGAAGCTATAAGATTTATTAAATCTAAATATCCAGAGTTTTTAATAGTGACAGATGTTTGTCTTTGTGAGTATACATCTCATGGGCATTGTGGAATTTTAAGAGGAGAAGAGTTGTTAAATGACGAAACATTAAAGCTTCTTCAAAAGGTGGCGCTATCACACGCTAAAGCAGGGGCAGATATAGTGGCTCCTTCAGATATGATGGATGGAAGAATTGCAGCGATAAGAGAAGTGTTAGATGAAAATGGTTTTATAAATTTACCAATTATGTCTTACAGTGTTAAGTACTCTTCGGCATATTATGGACCGTTCAGAGAAGCTGCAGATTCAGCACCAGCTTTTGGCGATAGAAAAACTTATCAAATGGATTTTAGAAACTCAAAAGATTATATGATTGAGGTTCAAAACGATTTAGATGAAGGTGCAGATATAATAATGGTAAAACCAGGGATGCCTTATTTAGATATAGTTAAAGGTGTAGCGGATGCGATAAATAATCCAGTAGCTATTTATAATGTAAGTGGAGAGTATTCAATGGTTAAAGCTGCCGCAGAAAATGGTTGGATAGATGAAGAGAAAGTTGTAATGGAAAATATGTATGCTATGAGAAGAGCTGGTGCGGATATAATAATAACTTACCATGCAAAAGATGTAGCGAAATGGTTGAAAAGAGGAGTTTAATATGAGATACAGTAATTCAGAAAAAATATATGAGAAAGCTGTTAAGATTATTCCTGGTGGAGTGAATAGTCCTGTTAGAGCTTTTAAATCAGTGGATAAAACATACCCTATTTTTGTAAATAGAGGAAAAGGTTCTAAGATATATGATGAGGACAACAATGAGTATATAGATTATATTTGTTCATGGGGTCCGTTAATTTTAGGGCATAACAATGAGATAGTTTTAAATGGTGTTAGAGAGGCTATTGAGCTTGGAAGTTCATTTGGATTACCAACAAAGATGGAGGTAGAGTTAGCAGAGTTAGTTTGTAAGTGTTACCCATCGATGGATATGATAAGATTTACAACTTCAGGAACAGAAGCTACTATGGCTGCTATAAGAGTAGCTAGAGCTTTCACAAATAGAAATAAAATACTGAAATTTGAAGGATGTTATCATGGTCATTCAGATTCACTTTTAGTTAGCTCAGGCTCAGGACTTTTAACAGATGGATACCAAGATAGTAATGGAATAACAGAGGGTGTTTTAAAAGATACCTTAGTTGCAAAATTTGGAGATGTTGCTGGAGTGAAAGCAATTTTAGAAAGTAAAGAGGTTGCAGCTTTAATAATGGAGCCAGTTCCAGCTAATATGGGACTGATAGATAGTTCAAAAGAGTTTTTAACAGCTATGAGAGATATCTGTACAGAGACAGGAACACTTCTTATATTTGATGAGGTAATATCAGGATTCAGAGTAGCTCTTGGAGGAGCTCAAGAGTATTATGGTATAACTCCAGATATTACAACTTTAGGAAAGATAATAGGAGGGGGATATCCTGTTGGAGCTTTTGGTGGAAAAAAAGAGATTATGGATATGATTGCTCCTGTTGGAAGAGTTTATCATGCAGGAACTTTATCAGGAAATCCAGTGGCTGTAAGAGCTGGTTTTGAAATGGTAAGTTACTTAATGAAAAATAAAGAGACTCTTTATAAAGAGCTAGAAAAGAAAGTTATCTATATAACTGATAAAATCGAAGAGTTAGGAAAAAAATATGAAGTGCCTATCAAGATAAATAGATTGGGTTCTTTATTCACAATTTTCTTTACAGATTTAAAAGAGGTAACAGCCTTAGATCATGTTATCGATTCAAATACAGAGCACTACTCAATATACTTTAATACTTTATTAGATAACGGTGTTGTAGCACCGCCTTCAAAATATGAAGCGCATTTTGTTTCAACAGAGCATTCTAAAGAGGATTTAGATAAAACTTTAGAAGTGATGGAGTTAGCGTTTAAAAAAATTGGTGAACTTAATGGAAAGTAGAAAGTCTTTTTTTCCTTTATTCATAGATTTGACAAATAAAGATTGTTTAGTTGTGGGTGGAGGAAAGATAGCTTTAAGAAAAGTTAAGAGTTTAGTGGAGTATGGTGCTAGAGTTATTGTGATAGCTCCATATATTCTACCTGAAATTATTGATTTAGATATTGAAGCTGAAAAAAGAGTTTTTAAAGTTGAAGATATAAAAGATAAGTTTTTAGTTGTAGCAGCAACAGATGATGAAAATCTAAATGAGATGATAGTAGACCTTTGTGAAGATAATAATATTTTAGTAAATAACATAACATCAAAGGTTTATATGTCAGCTAGATTTACAGCACACATAGATACAAATGAGTATCAGATTGCAGTTTCAGCAAAAGGAAATCCGAAAGAATCTGTAAAATTGAAAAAAGAGTTAATAGAGTATTTGAAAAATAGAGTAAAAGAAAAAGACTAGGTGACTAGTCTTTTTTTTGATTAACTTTTGAAGTCCTCAAATAGCTGAAGAACCTCTTTTGAATATTTGCCGTCATTATCGTGAGAGATAAATGGGGGCAGTATAGTAAGTGCATCTTTCCCGTTTCTAATTCCTTCAATTAAAAGTATTTTAGCTGGTTTATCAATTTTAGAATGACAGAATTGAACTCTTTTAGGAGCAATTCCATATTTTCTCATTGTGTCAACAATCTCTAAGAAACGGTCAGGTCTATGAACCATAGCAAAGTATCCCTTATCTTTTAAAAGTTTTGATGAAACCTCAATCAATCCATCTAAATCTATAGTGATTTCATGTCTAGCAAGAGTAAGTTGATCGAGATCATTCAACTGATTTTCATTGCCATGAAATTTGAAAAAAGGTGGATTTGTAACTACAACATCTTGAGAACCATGTTGTAAATATTTGTTCCAATTTTTCATATTGTCATGGATAATAGAGATTTGCTCACTTAAATTGTTTAATTCAATATTTCTTAAAGCTAAATCAGCAGAAACATCTTGGATTTCAATTCCAGTAATTTTAGCATCTGTTCTCTGTGAAAGAAATAGAGGGATAGCTCCATTTCCTGTTCCTAAATCCAAAATTTTCTTAGTTCCTCTAGTTAAAGATATAAAGTTTGATACCAGTAAAGAATCTAAAGAGAAATTGAAAAAATCAGGTCTTTGAATAATTTTTAAATTTTTATTTAATAAGTTATTTATAACTTCGTTTTCATTAATAGTCATTTCCTACCTCCAAAGTTATTATAACAAAAAAGGTAGGAAAATAAAATCTATATATCTCTTGTTAAAACAATATTTGATCCAGTTCCTAAGATATTTTCTAAAACAACAGTTCCAACCTTTTTAGGAGATTCAATTTTTATATCTTTTAAGAGTTCCATACAATCAAAAACCAACTCTTTAGGTATAGGTTTATCTGTTTTTACAGGAACCATATGATGTATTCCTCCAGAAACTCTTACAATAGATGTGACCACTCTTTTGGGAGCTATTAACTCCTCTTTTCCATAAACCTCTCCTTTAGGACAAGAGTTACCAGTAACTTTATAGTTATTTTTAATATCTATATTTAAATGACACCCCATAGGGCATAGAATACAAATCATCTCTTTCATCTTAAGCCTCCTGTAGCTCTATAATAATATCTTTAGAAATTCTCTTTAATAAAACTTCTGGCAACAGAACTTTTTCCATCTCTCCAGGGGCTAGATGAGTTCTTTTAAAACTTGCAATTACATTGTCACCCTCTCGAATTACAATTTTTTTGTTTTTATAGACATTATTAACTCTCATAAAAATTTCAAGTTTATTTTGTAGATTATCTAAATTAATAACTTGTGGAACTGTATAAACAATTCCATCTCCATTTTTAAGATTTGAAACATTTTCTATTTTACAATTCTCTTCTGCAATATAACAAGCAGCAAATTTTCCAGCTCTTTCACCCTCTTCACTTACAAAGTCAACTAAGTCATGGACATGAACAACATTTCCACAGGCAAATACACCAGGAATACTTGTTTCCATTGAGTTACTAACAATAGGACCGCTAGTTCTGTTGTCTAAAATAACTCCAGCTTCTTTTGAAAGGTCGTTTTCTGGAATCAATCCAACAGAAAGAAGTAAAGTATCGCAATCGTAATGAATCTCTGTTCCAGGAATTGGTTTTCTATTTTCATCTACTTTTGCAACAACAACTTTTTCTAATCTATCCTTTCCTTTAACATCAATAACTGTATGAGATAGAAGTAAAGGAATATCAAAATCATCAAGACATTGAACAATGTTTCTGTTTAGTCCACCAGAAAATGGCATAAGCTCAACAACAGCTTCAACTTTAGCTCCTTCTAAAGTTAAACGTCTTGCCATAATAAGTCCAATATCTCCACTTCCGAGAATAACAGCTTTTTTTCCAACCATATATCCTTCCATATTTATGTATCTTTGAGCAGCTCCAGCTGTAAATATTCCAGAGGGTCTTTCTCCAGGGATAGCTATAGCTCCTCTAGTTCTTTCTCGACATCCCATAGCTAGGATAACAGAACTAGCTTCAATCTCTTGGTACCCATCTATCGGATTAATCATAGAGATAACTCTCTCTTTAGATATATTTAATACCATAGTTTCTAATTTAATTTCAATCGGGTATTGTTTAACAAATTCAATATATTTTTGAGCGTATTCAGGACCAGTTAATTCCTCTTTGAATCTGTGAAGACCAAATCCATTATGAATACATTGTTGTAAAATACCACCTAACTCTTTATCTCTTTCTAGAATTACAATATTTTTAGCACCATTTTCGTAAGCTGATTTAGCAGCAGCAAGACCAGCAGGTCCTCCACCTATAACAACAACATCATATCTCATTATTTCTTCAACTCCTCTGTTAAAATATATGAATTAGCTTTATCTAAGATAACATCTTTAATATCTTTATTTAACTCTCTAGCGATAATCTCTTGAACTCTAGGTCCACAGAATCCACCTTGACATCTACCAGAACCAGGTCGACATCTTCTTTTTACAGCATCCATAGTTGTAGCTTTAACAGGTCTATGGATAGCTTCGACAATCTCTCCCTCAGTAATCATTTCACATCTACAAATCATTCTACCAAATCTATCATCTTCAGCTATTTTTTTAGCTTTTTCCTCTGCAGAAAGATGCATGAAAAGAGTGTGCTTTCTAGGAGTTATAAAGTTATCTTTTAAACTAAGATTAGCTCCAGAAGTTTTTAATAAATCTATTGCAGCTAGAGTTATAGCAGGAGCAGCAGAAAGCCCTGGAGATTTTATACCAGCAATATCGAAGAATCCTTTCACAGAAGATTCTTCAACTATGAAATCACCTCTATCTGACTCAGCTCTAATTCCTGCAAAAGTTCTAATGTTTTCTCTGAAATTTATATCTTTAATAGAGTGACTGCCTTTAAATTTGATATATTCAAGTCTATCAGTTGCAGTTGAAACATCAAATCTATTATCTATATCTTGAGCATCAGGACCAACTAAAAGGTTTCCGTGAACAGTTGGAGTAACTAAAATACCTTTTCCTAATTTTGATGGGCATTGGAAAACAGTTTGATTTACTCTTTTTCCCTGGGTTTTATCAAGAACAAAGTATTCACCCTTTCTTGGTAAAATCTTAAATGATTCAGGTGCAATTAAGTTATGGATTAAATCTGCATGGACACCAGCACAGTTGAAAACATATTTTGTATGGAAGATTCCACTGTCAGTATGAACATCAAAATTTTCGTCAGTTTTTACAATATTTTTAACTGTTGTATTTAGGAAAAGGTCTACTCCGTTTTCCACAGCGTTATCTATAAGAGCTTCTGCAAACTCCCAAGGAGAAACAATTCCAGCTGAAGAGCAGTGAAGTGCAGCGATAGCTTTTTCATCTACATTCGGTTCTAACTCTCTTAATTTTTCTTGATTGATAATACTTAGGCCAGGAACTTTATTTATGATACCTCTATTGTAAAGAACGTTTAGATGTTCTAACTCCTCTTCGTTGAATGCTAAAACAAGTGAACCGTTACGTTTGAATGGAACAGAAAGCTCATTACATAAATCCTCATACAAAGAGTTGCCTAAAACATTTAATTTAGCCATAAGCGATTCTTCTTTAGCGTCGTATCCTCCGTGTACTATGGCACTATTAGCTTTTGTTGTTTCATTAGATACATCGGTATCTTTTTCTAAAATTGCAACTTTTAATTTGTATTTAGAAAGCTCTCTTGCGATACCAGTTCCAATAATACCAGCACCAATGATTAAAATATCATACATAAAATTCCCTCCTAGTTTTTAATAGCAAAAAAGAGAGCACAAAAAGGTGGTAACTTGTTACCAACACTTTTTTAGCTCTCTTCATCTCTATTGCTAATATTCAATTTTTCTAATCTAACTATACTACTTTTTTAGGGATTAGTCAAGCTCCCAATTTAAACATCTTTCTACAGCTTTTTTCCATTTTTTATGTTTTAGATTTCTCTCCTCTTCGCTCATATTAGGAGTGAATGTCTTTTCTAGACACCAATTTTTCTTAATCTCATTTTTATTATCCCAGAATCCAACAGCAAGACCAGCAAGGTAAGCAGCCCCTAAAGCTGTAGTTTCAACTGTAGATGGTCTGTGAACCTCTTTACCTATTATATCAGCTTGGAATTGCATTAAGAAGTTATTAGCTGAAGCACCTCCATCAACTTTAAGCGCTTTTAATTCAATTCCAGAATCAGCTTGCATAGTTTCTAAAACATCTCTAGTTTGGTAAGCGATAGATTCTAAAGTCGCTCTGATAATATGATTTTTATTAGCTCCTCTAGTAAGACCTAAGATTGCTCCTCTAGCGTACATATCCCAGTGAGGAGTTCCTAATCCAACAAAAGCTGGAACAAAATATACTCCGCCGTTATCTTTAACTTGGTTTGCAAAATACTCTGTATCTTTTGAATCAGTTATTAACTTCATTTCATCTCTTAGCCATTGAACTGCAGCTCCAGCAACAAATATACTTCCTTCAAGAGCATATTCCACTTTTCCATCTAATCCGATAGCGATTGTAGTTAAAAGCCCATTTTTACTTTGGTACATCTTATCACCGGTGTTCATAAGCATGAAACATCCAGTTCCATATGTATTTTTTGCTTCTCCTTTTTCAAAGCAAGCCTGTCCAAATAGAGCAGCTTGCTGATCTCCTGCAACTCCACAAATAGGAACTCTGTGTCCCCCTTTACCACCTAGGTTAGCGTATCCAAATGTTCCACTAGAATCTTTAACTTCAGGTAACATAGATTTTGGGATATTAAGCTCAGCTAAAAGTTTTTCATCCCAGCAAAGATCTTTTATATTGTATATCATAGTTCTTGAAGCATTAGTGTAATCTGTTGCATGTGATCTTCCGTTAGTAAGTTTCCAAATTAACCAAGTATCAACAGTACCGAAAAGAAGTTCTCCTCTTTCAGCAGCTTCTCTAGCTCCTTCAACATTATCTAAAATCCATTTTATTTTAGTTCCAGAGAAGTAGGCGTCCACAACTAATCCAGTATTGTCTCTTATATAATCAGCTAATCCTTTAGCTTTTAAATCATCACAAATGTGAGCAGTTCTTCTACATTGCCACACAATAGCATTATAAACAGGTTTACCAGTAACTTTATTCCAAACTATTGTAGTCTCTCTTTGGTTTGTGATTCCAATACCAATGATGTCATGTTGAGAAATTCCAGATTGTCCCATAGCTTCAGCTAAGACTCCACTTTGACTAGCCCATATCTCCATAGGATCATGTTCTACCCATCCCTCTTTAGGATAGATTTGTTTAAACTCTTTTTGTGCACTTGCAATTATATTTTGTTGTTCATCAAAAATTATAGCTCTTGAACTAGTTGTTCCTTGATCTAATGCAATTATATATTTCATAAAAATCCTCCTATTGTTTAGAAATTAATTTTTTTAGTTAAAAGCTGCCGCAAAAGCTAATGCTCCAATAATACCACCGATGATAGGTCCAGCTATAGGAACCCAAGCATAAGCCCAATCAGAATCTCCTTTGTTAGTGATAGGTAAAATAGAGTGCATTATTCTAGGACCTAAATCTCTAGCTGGATTTATAGCATAACCTGTTGGTCCACCTAAGCTTAAACCTAAACTCCAAATATAGAATCCAGCAAGTAAAGGTCCTACGATTCCAGTAAACCCTTTGATAATCTCTCCGTTAGGAAGTGTAGCAGTGAAAGCTTGGTTGTTGATATGACCGATAGCTAATAAACCAAAAACAAGCATAAAAGTACCAATAGCTTCTGTTACAAAATTCCATTTTAAATCTCTGATAGCAGGACCAGTAGAGAAAGAAGCTAAAATAGAACCTGTATCAGTTGTTTCATCATAATGTCTTTTATAAGTTAAAAATACAAAGAGTTGACCTAACATAGCCCCTAAAACTTGTGCAATAACATACCCTAGAACAAGATTTTTAGGAAAAAGCCCAGCAACAGCAAAACCAATAGTAAGTGCTGGATTTAAATGGGCACCACTAACCCATCCAACAGCATAAGCTCCTGTCATAACAGCCAGTCCCCAAGCTGTAGTAATAACAATCCACCCTGAATTATTTCCCTTTGTTTTGTTTAAAACTACATTTGCAACAACACCATTACCAAGTAAAACTAGAATTGCAGTACCTATAAACTCAGCTACAAAAACATTCATGATATCCTCCCATATTATTTTTTTTATATTAAAAAAAGCTATTCAAAAAATAAGGATTTGAAACTCCTTTTGATTGAATAGCTTCTCTAATATCTCTAGCTAAATTAACTTATAATATTTAATTTTGTTGTGGATATTGCGACAGCTCCACTATTTAAAGCTAAATTTATATCCTCTTCATCGGATATAAGTCCACCAGCTATAATAGGGATTGAGCTTTGCTTTGAAATTTTTTCGATAATTTTAGGCATAACTCCAGGTAGAATTTCTATTGCATCAATATATGTTTCGTTAAAAAGTTTAGCTGTTGTAGTCAATGAAATTGAATCTATTAAAAAACATCTTAGAATAACTAAAAACCCAACTTTGTGAGCATACTTAGCTACTCCTGATTTTGTTGTAATAATTCCATCTGCAAAAGTATTTTCTTTGAGATAATCTATGGCAGAGTTGTCTTTTGTATTCAGCCCTTGTATCATATCTAAATGAACAAAGCATATTTTTCCACTAGCTTTGATTAAACGAGTTGTTTCTTCAACAGAGCAGATATCACTACTTAATAAAAATATGATTTTAGCAGAGCTTGAAAGAGCATTCTCTAAAGTTTGTTGGTCTTTTACAGCAAGTATTTTGTTATTTTTGATTAAAATCTTTTCGAAATTTGAGTTCATTTTAATCTCCTTTTGTGTCTTATCAATAACAAGTATACTATATTAATTTTAAATGTCAAGATAAAAAACAGTTAAAATGTTTCAAAAGATGAGAAATTAAAAAAGAGAGCTTAAAACTCTCTTTTAAATGCTAAGTGTTTATATATTTTTAGCTGGTTTAGTAATTCCTATTAAAACAGCAGTTATTAATGAACCTATTACAGCTGAAACAAGGTACATTAATGGATTTGTAATGATAGGTAGTACAAATAGTCCACCATGAGGTGCAGGAAGTTGACATTTGAATGCCATAGCTAATCCTCCAGCAACAGCAGAACCTATAACACAACTAGGTATTATTCTCATCGGATCAGCAGCAGCGAAAGGAATAGCTCCCTCTGTAATGAACGATGCACCCATAATATAGTTAGTTAAACCAGCTTCTCTCTCATCTTTTGTAAATTTATGCTTAAATAATGTTGTAGCAAGAGCTATTCCTAAAGGAGGAGTCATTCCACCAATCATAACAGCAGCATGAGGATAGTAGTTTCCAGCAGCGATAGCAGCAATACCAAATGTAAATGCAGCTTTGTTGATAGGTCCACCCATATCAATAGCCATCATACCACCTAAAACAGCACCTAATATGATTAAGTTTCCAGTTCCAAGACTATTTAAGAAGTTAGTGATACCGTTATTTATAGCTGCCACAGGAGATATAACAACAGTGTACATAAGAAGACCAGTTATTAAAATACCAAATAGAGGGTAAAGTAAAACAGGTTTAATTCCTTCTAATTTTTCAGGTAACTTAGAGAATACTTTCTTTAAAAGTACAATAACATAACCACCAAGGAATCCTCCAACTAAACCACCAAGGAACCCTCCACCATTGTTAGCAGAGATAAGTCCTCCAACCATAGCAGGAGCAAAACCAGGTCTATCAGCTATACTCATACCAATGAAACCAGCTAAAACAGGAACCATTAAGAAGAAGGCATTTCCTCCACCGATATCCATAAGAATCTTAGCTATTGGATTGAAACTAGGATCAGCTGGATTAGATGCGTTAATTCCAAAGATAAATGATAAAGCTATTAATATTCCTCCACCAACAACGAATGGTAACATATTAGAAACTCCACTCATAAGATGTTTGTAGAATCCTTTTCTATCATTAGATGTAGACTTTGAAGTTTCATTAGAAGAATACACAGGGGCTTTTTTATCTAACGCGTTTTGAATAAGTTCTTGAGGTCTTTTTATTCCATCTTTAACAGGAACAATCTCAACGTTCTTTCCATTGAATCTAGCCATATCAACATTTTTGTCTGCAGCAACAATGATTCCTTTTGCATTTTTGATATCTTCGTCAGTTATCATATTTTTAACACCAGTTGAACCATTAGTTTCAACTTTTATAGTTACACCCATCTCTTTAGCTTTTTTATTTAAAGCTTCAGCAGCCATATATGTATGAGCAATTCCTGTAGGGCAAGCAGTTACAGCTAAAACATCAAAGTTATTTCCAACAGAAACAGTTTCCTCTTTAGCAGGTGCATCTTGTAAAAGAATATTCAGAACCTCTTCTTCTGAAGTAACATTTAAAAGTTGCTCTCTTACATCGTCTTCTAAAAGAAGAGAAGTAAGTTGTGATAAAGTCTCTATATGAGAATCTGTAGCATCAGCAGGAGCAGCAATCATGAAGAATAGTGTTGAAGGCTCTCCATCTAACGAATCGTAATCAATTCCAGCTTTTGATAATCCAAAAGCAACTGTAGGAATTTTAACAGAAGCTGATTTCCCGTGAGGAATTGCAATACCCTCTTCCAATCCAGTACTACTTTGCTCTTCTCTTTTTATTATAGTTTTCTTAAATTCATCTTTATCATTAAGTCTTCCGTTTGCATATAAAACTTCAACAAGCTCATCTATAACTTCTGCTTTAGTTGTAGCTTTTAAGTTTAGTTTCATACAGTTTTTAACTAACATTTTATCTAACATGATTATCCTCCCGATTATATCTTATTAATTTTTATTTCTTTTAGTAAATTTTCCATAGTTTCAAAAGTTGCTAAGCCTTTAGAGAATGCAGTAGCACTTCCAGAAGCAATTCCAAGTTCATAACACTTATCTAATTGAAGCTCTTTATTTAGTCCATAGATGAAACCACCGATCATAGAATCTCCAGAACCATTTGAACTTATTAGCTTTCCTTTTGGAACTCCACTTATAAAGATTTCATCTTTTGTAATGAAGATAGAACCTTTAGCTCCAAGAGATATAAGAACGTTTTCAGCACCCATAGTCTGTAGTTTTTTTCCAGCTTCGATTAATTCTTCGTTTGTAGAAAAATCTGAGTTGAAAAACTCGTTTATTTCATCTTTGTTTGGTTTTATTAAAAAGACACCTTTTTTTAAAGCTATCTCAAAAGGTAAACCTCTTGTATCTAAAATAACCTTCACATCTTTAGGAATAACATCAATTATATCAGCATATATAGATGTGGGGATTGATGCAGGAACACTTCCTGAAAGAGCTAAGATATCGCCACTTTTCAGATTAGTTTTTATGAAGTGGAATAACTCGTCTAGATTTTCCTTGTTTATTGTAGGTGAAGTTCCAGCTATCTCACTTTCAAGTCCGTTATTATTTATTTTTATATTGATACGAGTATCCTCTTTAACATTGAACAACTTTGTTTGTAGTCCATCACTCTCTAAAGCTGATTTGATAAAATCTCCAGTGAATCCACCGATAAATCCAAGACAGATAGAATCTGTATCAAAGTTTTTTAAAATTTTTGAAACGTTAATCCCTTTTCCTCCAGGTAATTTATAAGTCTCTCTAGGAGTATTTAGATTTCCTTCAACAAAAGAGTCAAAAGCTAAAAAATAATCTATTGCAGGATTTAAAGTTAATGTATATATCATTCTACGACCTCCACTTTTACTAAATTTTGATATTCTTTAGGAAGAGGCTTATCTGTAATAACAGTTCCCTTATCTAAAGTTGAAAAAATTGTGAAACTATGTTTTCCTATTTTTGTATGGTCACATAGGAAGAAAGTTTCTGCTCCTCTATTGATAGCCTCAGATTTTATCATGGCTTCTTCAAAAGATGGAGTACTACACCCATCAATATTAAGAGCATTTACTCCGATGAAAGTTGAATCGAAGTTGAATGTTTTTAAATATTGAACAGCAGAAAAACCAACAGTACAACTAGTTTTACTTTTAATTTTTCCTCCAATTAAAAAGCTTTCAATATTATATTTTTCTAGTTCATCAATCAGGTTTAAACCATTTGTGATAACTTTTACATTTAAATTTTTAAGATGTTTAATCATACAAAGAGTAGTTGTACCAGCATCTAAAAATATGCATGAGTCTCTTTTGACAAAAGATGCAGCAAGTTGTGCAATTTTTTCTTTCTCCTCTTTATTAAGATTTCTTCTGAATTGTATATTAAAATCCTTTGTTGTATCTAAAGAGTTGTTTAAGATAGCTCCACCATGAACCCTCTTAACAAGTTCTTTTTTTTCTAGAGCAGCTAAGTCTCTTCTAGCAGTAGCCTCAGAAACATTTAGAATATCAACAATTTCTTGGATTTTTACAACCTCTTTTTGTCTTAACAGTTCTAAAATAGAATTTTCTCTCTCTATATTTAACATAAAATCACTTCCTTTTATATGAAGTATATTATCATAGTATAAAATAAAAATCAATCATTTTCTTTCAAAAACTTTCAAAATCAATCAAAAATAAAAAATAAAGGACTTTTTTAAAAAAAAGAGTTAGAATAGAAAAAGGAGGAGATAATATGAAAAAACTTGATTTTACAGAGAAAATAATTGGAAAAGATAGATATTTTAATTCAGCAGTTATAGCTTTAGTTGTTGAAAAAAGTGATGGTAAATATTTTTTATTTCAAAAACGAGCAAAAGGGATTAGACAAGCAGGAGATATATCTTTTCCAGGAGGAAGAGTAGAGGAGAATGAAACCGCTTTAGAGGCATCTTTAAGAGAAAGCTTTGAGGAGATTGGAATAGATAAAATTGAGATAAAAGGAAAAGTTGGGACATTGGTTATACCTTCAGGAGTTATGGTTGAAGCTTTTCTTGGATTTATGGATGAAAGTGAACTGATTAATATTAATATCAATGAGGATGAAGTAGAGGAGTGTTTTTTAGTTCCAGTTCAATTTTTTAAAGATAATGAGCCTAGGGTAGAAAAATTAGAAGTAGAAACTCGACCTTATTATGAAGAAAACGGAGTTAAATATGTATTTCCTGCTATAGAGTTAAATCTTCCAAAAATGTATCATTCACCATGGAAAAGTTCTCCAAGAGAGGTATTTTTGTATATTTATGAAGATAAAGTTATTTGGGGATTAACTGCTGAGATTATAAAAGCTGCAATAGAGTATGTGGATTAAAAAACAGGAAATAAAAAAAGAGGTCAAACCTCTTTTTTTACTCAAAACTATTTTGTATAAAAGATAGAAACATGGTGATAGCTAGTAAATCAGCAGCTCCACCAGGACTAATTCTTTTACTGATGAAATCTTGTTCAATTTCATTTAAAGTTTGTATATTTAAAGATTCATTAGAAAACTTCTCTTTTAAATAGATAGCTGTGTCTTTAACTTCATTTAATATCTTAATATCATGTCTGTGTAAGATAGTTGTGTCCTCTAAAATACTCATTAGATATATCAAGGTTCTGATCATAGCGTGATTTATATGTTCGCCGTTAGCTATAGAGTCTTTAAAAGTAGATATTCCGCCATTAAAAACCATTTCTAAGCCACTTTTAGCAACACCTCGAACTCCAACAATTCCATGATTAAGAAACAATTTTTCTCCATGAGTTAACTTTTTCTTTAAGTGGATGTTATCAAAGTCTTTCAAAATATCTTTACACATCTCTTTAATAAAAGTAGAGATATTTTCAAAAGGTAGGTTTTGTGATTTTGTTTTAGCAGCACAAGCAGCTGTTATTCCCATTAAAAATATTAAACCTTTATGAGTATTTACATTGTTTGTAGCTAAAAACATCTTATCTTCAGCAATCTTTCCCATATATCTAATTTTTTTAAAAATCAGATGAATTGGAAGCTCTGAATAACCAGCTTTGATAACCTCTTTAAAGTAGCTGTCTAGAGAAAAACCACTGTGAATAAATGTAAAGAAATCCATATCGTCATGTGACCCATTACTTTGAGGTGATACTAATCCAAAGGAAGGAAAAGCAGAAACCTCTAAAATAACAGATTTTAACGCTAAGTTTGAAAATCTTTGAACAACATCTGTTTTTATTTTTTCACTCTCTAGATATTTTTCCAATTTGTTTCTAATAGCATCCTGAACCTCTAATTGTGTGTGGCTTTGTTTTCGAGCACAGACAAATGCCATCTCTTCACAAAGAAGACATTTTCTCTTTTCGCCATTAAAATCTTTTCTAGAAAAAGCATAACCATTCGAATCAAAGACATCTATATCGACACATCTTCCAAGAGGATGATTTTCTTCGATAAGCATAGCTATCTTTTTTATATCTCTTCCGAAATCTTTTATAGCATATATGTATGTTGGACCTTCAATAGATTCTAATTTTTCAGAAAAAATAATATCAGAGTTAAAGATATCTATTATCTCATCTTTTAAAATTTCTAGGATATATTTTGGAACAAAACTGTTTTTATCTTCACCAGGATAGTTAGCTCTTAATACTAAAATAGGAAGATTATATTTTTCAATTATTGAATTTTGAATTTCAACTCTTTTTTCTCTCATTAATAAAAATTCTTCTAAATTAAACATTGTCAATTAGTGAACAGAGTTAGAATTTTTAATTCTCTCTGCAATCTCCTTTCCTTTTTCTGAGATTAAGTAATCAAATGTAGATTGAGGAACGAGTGTTTTTAATTCTTCAATCTCATCATTTTTTAAAAGTTCTCGAACTCTCGAAGCACTGATAGCTTTTTCTTTCATCTCTTTTCTAGGTATAATAGAAACATTTAAATTGAAATTTTTGAATGTTTCTATCATAGTCTCATTATATTTTTGTGTAATATTACAGTAAGGTTCCTCTCCAACAAATCTTGTATTAATATTCAATTTAGAACAAAAGTGCTCTGCTGTAATAAGAGTATCAAGTTTCATAAATTCTATAAGAGAATCGTCCTCTTTTCTAAGAAAATAATTAGGGAAAGTAGCAGAAGATATAACATACTCAGAACTAGGTAAAACAGTAACATTTTTCAGATGAGCAGTTCCTTTTTTTACTAAATCAATTCTATTATTGAATGGAAATGATGATTTATTCTCTTCAACAACTAAAATTAAGATGTTATCCATTTTATCAGCGGCATATTCAATTAAAAACTGATGTCCTAAAGTAAAAGGGTTACAGTTCATTATTAAAAGTCCGTTACTACTATTTTCCTGCCAATTAAGCTGACTTTTGATTTTATTGATAGTTTTATCTATAGAGTTCATTCCTATTTCAAGAAGTGCAACTTTATCTGTTTTTGAGATAGATTTAAATCCGACTCCTTTAAAAATATCCTCATTCGATGGTTTTGTAAAAACAAAACTGTGAAAAATACCCTCGTCAAAAGATTTGTTTAAAAGTGTTGTAACTAAGGTATTTGTAACACCTTCACCTCTTAAAGAGTCATCTATAGCAAAACACTTTATGATATTTTTACTCTTTGATGCTGTTGCAACAATCTCTTCATCTCTTCTAATAACTAAAGAATAATCGATACTATCATCAAAGGTTAAATCAAATTTTTTCAAAAAATCTTTCAACTCATTTTTTTGATAATTGCTTTTTAGATTTAATGTTTCTATATTCATTGTGATTGATTCACTCCTTCCTTTATAAGTTGAAATTTACTAGTGATATCATCAATATATTGAATAAAAATATTTTGAGATTCAGTTAAAATCTCACTTTTTGACATACTATAAACGATGTAAACTTTATTATTTTCAGACCAAGAATCTTTTTCAACAGCTCTTTGAACTAGTTGAGTTGCAGTGTAATCCATTAAATCTGATAAAGCTGGAGATAGTATTTTTTTAGTGTATGGATCTGCGGGAACTAAAAATGATTTAAAGATAATATCTTCTTCAGCTAAAATTCTAGATTTTAAACGATCTTTTGCTTCACGAGAAGCTTTTCCATTAGCAACAAGAGTTCCGCTACTGCTAATCTTTGCAGAACCTATTCCAACAACTTCGTTTTCTGAATCGACAGAAGTTGTAACTCTTTCATCAGATAAAGAGCTTTCAATAGGATTTGATATAGATAGATTATTACAACTTAAAAATAAAAGAGTAAAAAGTATTACAATTAGTTTTTTTAACATTTTCCCTCCCCCTGTTATTTAAATAATGTAGCTAATTTTTTGGAATAACACCCAAAACTTTAAAATTGTAACAAGATTTAACCTTATTATAAGGTAGTAAATTTATAAAAGTATCTTCATTTAATTTTATAAAGTTGTCAGATATTTTTTGAGTATTTAAAATAAAAGCGATATCTTCGTTATCTAATAAAGTGTTTTCAAAACTAGAAAAAAGATAAAGAGATTCGTTATTTACAATAACTTTATTGATAACAAACCAATTGTTTTTTTGAATAAAATCTAAAATCTCATTGTTGAAAGGAGATAAAATATATTTTATACAGTTTTTATCAAAAGACTCAAAGGTTTCGATGAAAATTGGATTTACATGTTCACCAAATAGTTTTTTGACACCAATTAAAGAGTAGCTATCTTTCTTGATAGCAACATCTAAAATCCCCTCTAGTTTTCTACAGAAAGATATAATCTCTGTATAAAAACCAGCGATATCTTGAGATGAGATTCCAGAATGAGAACTCAATTTTTTATAGATAGCACTCTCTCTTTCAGGAACATATATTCGGCTATTTTCTTTAGATTTTGTAACACCAACTTGATGCACAACTTCCATTCTGTTCGCAATTAGTTCTATTATTTTTTTATCGATAGTATCAATTTTTTTTCTTAATTCATTAATATTATTTGTAATTTTAATCACCCATTTCATGAATATTATCAATAGTCATTTTATAATATAAAAGTGTCAAAATCAAATAATTATTGAAATATAGTGAAAAATCTTATAGAATGAGATATTGAAATATTAAAAAATAAATGAAGTTTCAGGAGGAAAATATGAAGTTTTTTTCTTTGAATAAAAAAAAGTATGCGACTTTAACTGTTAAGGAAAATAAATCAGAAAATAAAAAAGTTGAAGAAAAAGAGGAAAAAATAATAAAAAAGACTAAGATAACAGGTCTTTGGGAGAAATGCCCAGAATGTAATGAGATTATTTATAAAAACGATATTGAACAAAATTTACAAAAATGTCCACACTGTGACTATTATTTCTCAATGAGTGCTAAAGAAAGAGTTGCACTATTGATTGATGAGGATACGTTCCAAGAGATGGATAAAAATTTAGTTTCAGAAAATCCTTTAGATTTCCCAGGATATAAAGAGAAGTATGAGGCCGCAGTGGAAAAAACAGGAATGTTTGAGGGTGTAGTAGCAGGAATTGGGGATATTTTTGGAATAAAAGTAAGTATAGCTGTTATGGATTTTGACTTCTTAGGTGGAAGTATGGGATCGGTTGTTGGTGAAAAGATAACTAGAGCTATAGAAAGAGGAATTAAATTTAAAGTTCCTGTCGTAGTTGTATCTTCATCAGGAGGAGCTAGAATGCATGAAGGTATATTGTCGCTTATGCAGATGGCAAAGACGTCAGCGGCATTAGAAAGATTGAGAGCTGCAGGGCTACCATTTATCTCTATACCAGTTAATCCAACAACTGGTGGAGTAACAGCTTCGTTTGCTATGTTAGGGGATGTTATAATGACAGAACCAGATGCTTTGATTGGATTTGCAGGTCAAAGAGTAATTGAACAAACTATAAAGCAAAAATTACCAAACGGGTTCCAAAGAAGTGAGTTCTTACAAGAGTGTGGAATGGTTGATGTAATTGTAAAAAGAGAGGATATGAAGAGAACTCTTCATAAAATTATAGATAATATAATCTAGAAATAGCTTGTTTATAGGAGAGTGTCATGAAATTTAATAACGAAATTTTAGATTTAGAAACGAAAATATCGGAACTTAAAAATTTTTCAAGAGAGAAAAAAATTGATTTAAGCTTAGAGATAGAAAAATTAACAAAACAAAGAGATGAATATTTAAAAACAGCATATGAAAGTTTAACAGATTGGGATAGAGTATCTATTGCTCGTCATCCAGAGAGACCGTATACTTTAGACTATATAAAAAATATGACTACAGATTTTATTGAACTCCACGGTGATAGATTGTGTAAAGATGATCCAGCAATTGTTGGAGGTCTTTGTAAAATAGATGGTAAAAAAGTGATGATTATTGGTCATCAAAAAGGAAGAGGTATAGAGGAAAATCTACATAGAAACTTTGGAATGGCTAGTCCTGAAGGTTATAGAAAAGCTTTAAGACTATTTAGAATGGCTGAAAGATTTTCAATTCCTGTAGTAAACTTGATAGATACAGCAGGAGCTTACCCAGGAATAGAGGCTGAAAAGCATGGTCAAGGTGAAGCCATAGCTAGAAACTTATTAGAGATGGCAGGAATAAAAACTCCAATAATCTCAGTAGTTATAGGAGAGGGTGGATCAGGAGGAGCATTAGCTTTAGGAGTAGCAGACAAGGTTTATATGTTAGAGAATTCGGTTTACTCTGTTATATCTCCAGAAGGGTGTGCAGCAATTTTATACAAAGATTCATCTAAGGCATCAGAGGCAGCAAATAATCTAAAAATATCAGGTAAAAGTTTACAAAGTTTAGGTATAATTGACGGTATTATAAAAGAACCATTAGGTGGGGCTCACAGAGATTATAAGTGTGCAGCAAATGACCTTAAAAGTGTTATTTTGTCATCACTTTCAGAGTTATCTAAATTAGATGTAGATACTTTACTAAAAAATAGATATAATAAGTTTAGAAAAATGGGAAGTTTTATAGAGAAAACAATCTAAATTTTAATAGAAAGTGTCGGAGGTGCGAGTCTTTATGAAAAGAATAGCGGTTTTAACAAGTGGAGGAGATGCTCCAGGAATGAATGCTGCAGTAAGAGCTGTAGCTAAGGTAGCTTTAGCAAAAGGAATGGAAGTATTCGGGGTAAAAAGAGGATACTTAGGTATGTTACACGATGAGATATTCCAAATGAATGGAAGCCATGTGTCAGGAATAATTGATAGAGGTGGTACGGTTCTTTTAACTGCTAGATGTTTAGAGTTCAAAGATCCAAAGTTTAGAGCTATAGCTGCAGAAAACTTAAAGAAAAGAGGAATTGAAGGGCTAGTAGTAGTAGGAGGAGACGGTTCTTATAGAGGAGCGGATTTACTATCTAAAGAGCACGGATTTAAAGTTGTAGGATTACCTGGAACAATAGATAACGATATAATAGGAACAGATTATACAATAGGATTTGATACTTGTTTAAATACAATATTAGATGCTATATCAAAATTAAGAGATACAGCAACTTCTCACGAAAGAACAATCTTAATGGAAGTTATGGGAAGACATGCAGGAGATTTAGCTCTTCATGCAACATTAGCAGGTGGAGGAGATGGAGTTTTAATTCCAGAAATCGACGAGCCAATTGAAATGCTAGCTTACCAAATTAAAGAGAGAAGAAGACAAGGAAAACTTCATGATATAGTACTTATAGCTGAAGGTGTTGGAAGCGTTCTTGAGATTGAAAAGCAATTAAAAGAAAAAGTAACAACTGAGGTTAGAAGTGTGGTTTTAGCTCACGTTCAAAGAGGTGGAACTCCATCAGGATTTGATAGAGTACTAGCAACTAAGATGGGAGCAAAAGCAGTTGAACTTCTTGAAAATGGAGAGGGTGGAGTAATGGTTGGAATTGAAAGCAACGAATTAGTAACTCACCCAATATCATTTGCTTGGGAAGGAAAAAGAAAGTACGATATTACTAAAGATTATGAATTAGCATTAACACTTTGTAAATAGGAGCTGGTGAAAAGTTATGATTACAGTTTTAGATGTTGTTAGAAAAGAAAGAAGAAAAAATAAAATAAAAAGAGAGATTGAAGATAACGATAGAAAAGTTAGAGATAACAGAAAAAGAGTAGATCTTCTATCAAACTTAAAAGAATACTTAAAGCCTGGAATGAGTTATGCTGAGATTCTTGACATAATTGAAAACATGAAGGGTGACTACGAGGATAGAGTAGATGATTATATCATAAAAAATGCAGAGTTAGGAAAAGAAAGAAGAGAGATTTCTAAGAGCATTAAAGAGATTACAAGATCATTAGCTCAAAAGACTACAGTAGAAAAAAAGTAGTAAGGAGTTTAGATGGCAACTAAGTCATTAGAGATATTAATTGATGAGTTTAATAGATTACCTGGAATCGGGAGAAAAAGTGCTGTAAGATTAGCATTTCATGTTTTAGAGATGAGTGACGTTGAAGTTGAAAGATTTTCTAAAGCTTTAAAGGATGTAAAGGAAACTGTTAAAAAATGCTCAGTATGTGGAAATTTTAGTGAAAATGAGATGTGTGATATCTGTAGAGATGAGTTTAGGGAAAAAGATGTTATCTGTGTTGTAGAGGATAGTAGAGATATTATTCCTTTAGAAAAAACAAAGAGATATAAAGGAACATACCATGTTTTAAATGGAAAAATTGATCCTTTAAATGGGATGACACCTGATAAACTAAATTTAAAATCTTTATTAGAGAGAGTAGCAAAAGATGAGATAAAAGAGGTTATTCTAGCTCTGAATCCAGATTTAGAGGGAGAGACAACTGCACTTTATTTAACTAAGCTATTAAAGCCATTTGGTGTAAAAATAACTAAAATAGCAAGTGGAATTCCTATGGGAGGAAATATAGAGTTTGCTGATGTAGCAACGATATCACGAGCCCTAGATGGAAGACAAGAGATATAAAAAAGTCGGTTTATACCGACTTTTTTTTGTAATTATTTTAAATCTATAATAGCTTTTTCTAAGCAATCAAGAGTAAAACGAACTCTATCTTCACGAGCATTTTCACCCATATGTCCAATTCTGATAACTTTACCAGCTAAAGGTCCGTAAGAACCTGAAAGTAAGATGTTATATTTAGTTCTTAAATGAACTAAAAGGTCTTCAGCTCTAATTCCTTCTGGAGGATAGAAAGCTGTAACTGTTGGAGAGAAATTGTCTTCTAGATATAAAGTACACCCGATATTTTTTAGTCTTTGAATACAAAGATCTCTCATCTCTTCGTGTCTATCGAAAGTTCTATAAAGAGTTTCTGATAAAAGATTATCAATTGCAGTTCCTAAACTTATAATATCACTTGCAGGCATAGTGTATGGGAAAGATTTTTTCTCTTCGATATTTTTCCAATGTAAAAGGTTACAATAGAAAGATGGGATAACAGTACTTCTATTTTCCATGGCTTTCCAAGCATCATCACTAACAGCAACAATAGTTAATCCTGGTGCTGCTGAGAAAACTTTTTGAGATGCAGAAAGAGCGATATCTACACCCCATTCATCCATTCTAAAATCTACTCCACCAAGGGCAGCAACAGTGTCTACAACAGTTAAAATTCCTTTTGATTTTAGTAGCTGACAAACAGGTCCAATATCATTTAGAAGGCCACTAGGTGTGTCGCAGTGAATAACTGTAGCATATTTAAAATTAGAGTCTTTTTCTAAGAAAGATTTTAGACTTTCTAAATCTATAGATTTTTTCCAACTTGATTCAAAAATTGTAACTTCTCCACCGTAAGGTTCGATTAATTCTTTAAAACCTTCGCCGAAAAATCCATTAGATATAACAAGAACTCTATCTCCCTTTTCAGTTAGAGATGCACACGCAGCGTCAAGTCCAAGCATTCCTTCTCCGCTCATAATAAGAATTTTAGATTCTTCAGAACCGATAAAGTTTCTAAGTCTATGACAAACGAATTTATAATAGCTTAAAAAATCTGGATCAAGATCGGGGTTACCAAAAACTTTACTTCTAGCATGTAAAGCGTTTCCAGAAACAGTTGTAGGTCCAGCTGTCATCATAAGGTAGTTAGGTCTGTAAAATAGCATTTAAAAAATCCTCCTTTAACTAATTATATTTTATATTATTATACCGAAAAAGCAGAAAAAAATCTATTAGAATCAAAAAAACTAAAAACTAGTTGTAAAGTCATACTTTAATTTAGTTGTGCACTTATTAATAAATATTGCAATTTTATATCATTGGTGCTACTATAATTCTATGTAATTATAAAGAAAACTTATTTTTAAATGTGCACAAATTAAAAAAGGAGTTAATATGCAGTTAACAGAAAGACAAAAAGAGATTGTAGAAATAATTAAAAAACATGGTCCAATAACAGGAGACGAAATAGCAAAGATGATATACATAACTAGATCGGCTCTAAGAACAGATTTTTCAATTTTAAGAAAAGTATCAATAATAAAATCAAAACAGAAAGTTGGATATACTTATAATGAAGCTTTTGTAGAATCAAATAATAAAACTTTGGTAAAGCATATCATGAGTATGCCTATAACAATTGATGAAAGTTATTCGGTATATAAAACAGTACTACTGATGTTTGAAAAAGATATCGGAACAATTTTCATAACTAAGGATGGGAACCTTGCAGGAATTGTATCGAGAAAAGATTTGCTTAGAATTGCTATTGGGAAAAGGGATATTGAGCAGATACCTATAAATCTTATAATGACAAGAATGCCAAATATAGTTTTTGCAACAGAGGATGAGACAATTGAAAGTTGTGTAAAAAAAATAATAGAGCATCAGATAGATTCAGTACCTGTAGTTAGAATAACTGAAAAAAATAGTAAAGAAAGCTATAAAGTAGTTGGGAGATTTACTAAAACTAATGTTAGTAAATTACTACTTGATATAGTTGGAAATCAAAATAAAGAGAAAAGTGAGTAGTTCAGTAAAATAAATTAGAAAATACAGGAGAGAGAATATGAAAAATATTTACTTATTCAGTGAGGGAAACGGTTTAGGAAAATTGATACTAGGTGGAAAGGGAGCCAACTTAGTTGAGATGAAAAGAATAGGATTACCTATTCCAAATGGAATGGTAGTTACAACAACAGCTTGTAAAAACTATTTCGAAAGTAAAAATTCTTTATCAAGAGAGATGATAGAGGAGATTGATGTAGCGATAGAAAAGCTTCAAAAGGAAACTAAAAAGAGTTTTGAGGGAGAAAACTCTTTATTAGTTTCGGTGAGATCAGGAGCACCAGTTTCAATGCCAGGAATGATGGATACAATATTAAATTTAGGATTGAATGATATTGCTGTTCAAAGATTGATTCAAAAGACAAAAAATGAAAAGTTTGTTTATGAAATTTATTTAAGATTTATTGAGATGTTTAGTGAAATTGTAAAAGGGATTCCAAGAGAGAAATTTGTAAAAGTTAAGAAGTTTTCAAATGGAAAATCAGAAAAAGAGATAGTTGAGATATTTAAAAATATATATTGGATAGAAACAGGGGAGTTTTTCCCAGAAAATCCAAAAGAACAGATAAAAATGGCAATAGAATCTATATTTAACTCTTGGAATAATGAAAGAGCAAAAATATACAGACAACTTCAAGGGATTGATGAGAGCATGGGAACTGCTGTTGTTATTCAAGAGATGGTATTTGGAAACTATAATGAACTTTCAGGAACAGGGGTTGCATTTACTAGAAATCCATCAACAGGAGAGAATTTGCTATTTGGAGAGTATTTACTAGAAGCTCAAGGTGAGGATATCGTAGCTGGTATACGAACTCCAAACTCTATTCAAAGTATGAGAAATCAACTACCAAAAATATATGATGAGTTTTCAGAGATTGGAAAACTTTTAGAGAATCACTATGGAGATATGCAAGATATCGAATTTACAATAGAAAATGGAAAACTTTTTATTCTTCAAACGAGAAGTGGAAAAAGATCGCCGAATGCAGCTGTAAAAATAGCTGTAGATATGGTGAAAGAAGGAGTTATAACAAAAGATAAAGCCATTATGATGATAGATACAGAGCTTTTGCCTCAAGTTTTTAATGGAACTTTTGAGGAAAGTGATTTAGCAGGAAAAAAGCTTCTAGGGAAAGGGTTACCGGGTTCAGCAGGGGTTGCAGTAGGAAAAGTAGCTCTTTCCACAGATATGGTGAAAGAAGGAGAATCTGTAATTTTAGTAAGAGTGGAAACATCGCCAGAAGATATCAAAGGCATGAGTTTAGCAAAAGGGATAGTAACAGTTAAAGGTGGAGCGACATCTCATGGAGCTGTAGTAGCTAGAGGAATGGGGAAATGTTGTGTAACTGGATGTGAAAGTATAAAAATAGATTGTAGCGAAAAATTCTTTCATATAAATGGAGAGAAAATTTATGAAGGGGATATCATATCAATCAATGGGTACAACGGTGAGATTTATAAAGGTGAAGTTAAACTGAAAAAAGGTGAGATAAGTGAAGAGCTAAAAGAGCTTCTTGAATGGTGCAAAGAGTTTAAAAAATTAGAGATTAGAATGAATGCAGATACACCAAGTGATGTACTTGTAGGAAGAGAGTTTGGAGCTGAAGGGATAGGACTTTGTAGAACAGAGCATATGTTTTTTGAAGATGAAAAGATTTGGAGTGTTAGAGAGATGATAATAGCTAATACAAAAGAGGAGAGAGAAAAAGCTTTAGAAAAACTTTTGAAACTTCAGAAGATAGATTTTAAAAATATGCTTCACAAAATGGATGGAATGCCTATGAATATTAGACTTTTAGATCCACCTTTCCATGAGTTTTTACCTAAAAATGAAAAAGATATAAATAAACTGGCTCAGCAGTTAAAGAAAACATCTTTAGAAATAGGTACTAGAATAAAAGAGTTGAAAGAAGAAAACCCTATGCTAGGACACAGAGGATGTAGATTGGCAATAACTTTCCCAGAGATATATGAGATGCAAGCAAGAGCTATAATAGAATCTGCAATTGAGTGTGGATATGAGGGAAGTAGTTGTGAGATCGAGATTATGATTCCATTTATTGGTGGAATTAGTGAGTTTAAATATATAAAAGAGGGTATTTTAAAAGAGATTGAAAAAGTATTTAAAGAGAAGCAGAAAACGATATCTTATAAATTAGGAACAATGATGGAACTACCTAGAGCGTGTTTGATTGCAAATGAGATAGCTGAAGAGAGTGCATTCTTCTCATTTGGAACAAATGATTTAACTCAGACAACGTATGGAATTTCAAGAGATGATTCAATAAAATTTATAGACCACTATAAGGCTAAAAATATAATGAAAAGAGATCCATTTCAATCGATAGATACTCGTGGAGTTGGAAAGCTTATAGAGTTGGCAAAAGAGTTAGGACAATCAGTGAAACCTGATATAAAAATAGGAGTTTGTGGAGAGCATGGTGGAGATCCAAAGAGCATTGAATATTTTAATGAGTTAGGGTTTAGTTATGTAAGTTGCTCGCCGTTTAGAGTTCCGATAGCTATAGTAGCTGCAGCTCAAAGTGCTATACAAAAAAGGATGGGGTAGTATGAATTTAAAAGAGGAGGATATAAAATATTTAAAACTTTTATCAAAGAGTTTTCCAACTATTTCTGAAACAGCAACAGAGATAATTAACTTAGAAGCTATTTTATCACTTCCGAAAGGAACAGAACATTTTATAAGTGATATACACGGAGAGTATGAGGCATTTAATCATGTTTTGAAAAATTGTTCTGGAGTGATAAAAGAGAAGATAGAGGCTTTATTTCCTGATGTTATAGAGAAAGAGAGAAATCAATTAGCAACAATAATATATTATCCAAAAGAAAAAATTGAACTCATTCAATCCTTAGAAATAGATATGAAGGAGTGGTATAAAAAAACTATTCCTAGAGTTTTAGAAGTTTTAAAAATTGTTTCCTCGAAATATACAAGGTCAAAAGTAGGAAAAGCAATGACAAAAGATTTTTCATATATAATCCAAGAGCTACTTTATGAACGTGTTGAAGAGAAAAATAAAAAAGATTACGTTGAAGGAATAATAAGTACAATTATCGATATAAATCAAGGAAAAGAGTTTATAATAAATGTGAGTACTTTGATTCAGAAGCTAGTGGTGGATAACCTTCATATCGTAGGAGATATATATGATAGAGGACCATATCCTCATAAGATAATGGATAAGCTAATAAAGTATCACAATGTAGATATACAGTGGGGAAATCATGATATTTTATGGGTTGGAGCTGCGTGTGGGCATGAAGCTTCTATAGCTAATGCGATCCGAATATGTCTGAGATATTCTAATCGTGAAATATTAGAAGATGGATATGGAATAAATTTATTACCACTAGCAACATTAGCTATAGAGCATTATGCTGATGATTCTTGTTCTGAGTTTAGACCAAAGGATAAAAATGAAAGTAAAGATTCGCAGTTGTTATCAAAAATGCATAAAGCGATTTCAATTATTCAATTTAAGTTAGAGGGTGAAGTTATAAAAAGAAACCCAACTTTTAATATGGAGGACCGTTTACTTTTACATAATTTGATTGGAAAAAGTAAGATGATAAATTCAGAAAATCCATATCTTTTAACTGAAGATGAAAAGAAAGTTATAGGCGGATTGGTTAGAAGTTTTAGAAATAGTGAAAAACTTCAAGAACACATAAAATTTCTTTTAGAAAAGGGAAATGTTTATTTAAAAAGAAATTCAAATCTACTATTTCATGGTTGTATGCCTTTAGATGAAAAAGGTGGATTTAGAGAGGTAAATATTTTTGGGAAAAAGTATTCAGGAAAAAGATTGTTTGAAAGATGTGACCAACTTTGTAGAGAGGGTTACTATGATGAAAATGTTCAAGGAAAAGATTTCATCTGGTATCTTTGGTGTGGAAAAGATTCTCCACTTTTTGGAAAAGATAAGATGAGAACTTTTGAAAGATATTTCTTTTCTGAGAAAGAAAGTCATAAAGAGATTTATGATTTTTATTATGAATTTTTCGATAAAAAAGATGTTGCTGAAAGAATACTCAAAGAGTTTGGAATCAACGATGAGTATTCTCATATAATAAATGGACATGTTCCAGTTAAAGTGAGAAAAGGTGAAACTCCTATAAAAGGAGAGGGAAAAGTAATTTTAATAGATGGAGGATTTTCAGAAGCCTATCAATCAACAACTGGAATAGCTGGGTATACTTTAATTTTTAACTCACATGGGAAAAGATTAGTATGTCATAAGCCATTTGAAAATATAGGAGAATCTATTCAAAAATGTTTGGATATTCAATCAACAACCGAGATTTTAGATAGCCGTTATGAAAGATTGAAGGTTAGAGATACTGATGTAGGAAAAGATTTAGAAAGCCAAGTTAAAGAGTTAAAAAAATTATTGTATTGTTATAAGAAAGGGATAATAAAAAGTCTCTGATTATCAAATGAAAAATGGAAGAGTTTAATACTCTTCCATTTTTTAGTTTATTTACTTAAAATTTTATTTAAATTTGTTACAAATTCTAAAGGATTTTCTAAAGCGAATCCTTCAAGTAAGAGCCCTTGATTATAAAGTATGTTAGAAAGCTCACCAAGTTCATCGTCATTGGCATTTTGTAGTTTGTTAAACAGAGGATGATTTGGATTAAGTTCTAAAACTTTTTGAGCTTTAACTCCTTCGTTTCCAGGGATTTGAGATAAAAGTTTTTCCATCTCTAAAGATACCTCACCTTTAGAAGAAAGAGAGATTGAACTATCTCCAAGCTCTGGATTAAGTTTAACTTCAACAATTTTTTCATTTAAAGTAGACTTAATTTTATCTAATAGTGATTTATTAATTTCTGAAAGTTTTTTTAATTCCTCTTTCTCTTCTTCGCTTTCAAAAGAAACATCATAAACAGATTTAAACTCTTTATCAGAGAAACTCTGCATAGTTTTTAAAGCGAACTCATCGGCAGCTTCAGTTAAATATAAAATTTCAAAATCTTTATTTAAAACATTAGAAACTTTAGGCATTTTTTCTAAAATACCAATATTTTCACCGACAGCATAATAGATTTCATTTTGATTAGACTTCATTCTTTCTACATACTCTTTAAGAGATACAAATTCTTTATTTTTAGAGCTCTTAAACATAAGTAGGTTTTGTAGTTTTTCTTTATTCAATCCAAAGTTTTCATGAATCCCGAATTTTATATGTTTTCCAAAAGTTTCCCAGAATTTTATATATTTATCTCTATCATTGCTCATAAGTTTTTCAAACTCAGAGATTATTTTCTTTTCTAAATTTTTAGATATATTTTTTAATTGTTGAGTTTTTTGTAGAATTTCTCTAGAAATATTTAGAGAAAGGTCATCGGTATCAACAAGTCCTTTTATAAAGTTAAAATATTGTGGAATAAGTTCTTCACATTTATCCATAATAAAAACATTTTTTGTATAAAGTTGTAACCCTCTTTTGTACTCACGAGTGTATAGATCATATGGTGGAGTAGCAGGTACAAATAAAATAGCATTATACTCTAAGCTACCTTGAATATTAAAGTTAAAGTGTAATAATGGGTCTTGCCAGTCATGGAAATTTGACTTATAAAACTCATTGTAATCCTCGTCTTTTAATTCATTTTTAGGTGTTTTCCAAATAGGTTTAGTAGAGTTAAGTCTTTCCTCTTTAAAAAGAATAGGATACTTAACATAATCTGAATATTTTTTAATAAGAGCTCTAAATTTATGTTCATTTAAAAACTCTTTGTCTTCGTCATTATCTTTTATATATAGAATAATAGAAGTTCCTATTTCAGCTTTATCGATCTCTTCAATATCATAGCTTCCCTCACCAGCTGAAATCCATCTAACTCCTTTATCAGAATAAGGTGATTTTGTTTCTAAAATAATTTTATCTGCAACCATAAATGCAGAGTAAAAACCAACGCCAAATTGACCGATTATATTTAAATCACCATTTTTTTTAGCTTCTTCTAGAGAGTTTAAAAAAGCTTTTGATCCAGATTTTGCGATTGTACCGATATTTTCAACTACTTCATCAAAAGTCATTCCAATACCAGTATCTTTGATAGTCAGTGTTCTAGAATTTGTATCTGGTAAGATAGATATACTAAGTTCTTTAGAAGAATCTAAAATATGGGTATCTGTAAGAGCTTTAAATTTTAGCTTATCAATTGCATCGCTTGCATTAGAGATTAACTCTCTTAAAAATATCTCCTTATGAGTATAGATTGAATGAACCATAAGGTTCAGAAGTTCTTTAGTTTCTGCTTGAAATACTTTAGTTTCTTTTTTCATCTTGTCCTCCTTAAAATAGCACTCTAAACTTATTGTGGCTAATAAAATATATATCATAAACTCTAAAAAAATGTCAAGTCCTAAAAGAAAAACTTGTATTTTATAGTTCTTTGGTATATAATCTTTATGGAATTAGTAAAGAATTATAAAAAGGTTGGTATATAGATGATTTTTCAAAGAACAGAATTATTAATAGGTACAGAAAATCTAAATAAACTAAGCCACTCTCATATACTTGTATTTGGAGTAGGTGGAGTAGGTGGATTTGTGGTTGAGTCTTTAGTGAGAGCTGGAGTAGGAGAACTTACAGTTGTTGATTTTGACACTGTTGATATAACAAATTTAAATAGACAAGTTATTGCAACTATAGATACTGTTGGTCAAGATAAGGTTGAAGTAATAAAAAGAAGAGCTCTTTCAATTAATCCAGATATAAAGGTTAATGCCTATAAAGAAAAGTTTTTTAAAGAAAAAAGAGATTTATTTTTCTCAGAAGATAAAAAGTATGATTATATAGTTGATGCTATAGATTTAGTTACAGCAAAATTAGACTTAATAACAATAGCTAAAGAATTAAAAATTCCAATAATTTCCTCTATGGGAACTGGAAATAAAATAAATCCAACGATGTTTGAAGTTGCAGATATCAGTAAAACATCAGTTTGTCCTTTAGCAAAAGTTATGAGAGCAGAGTTGAAAAAAAGGAGAATAGGGAAACTTAAGGTATTATTCTCAAGAGAGTTACCGATGAAACCAAAAAGTTCAGAAGGTGATAGAGCAAAACAAAATAATGTAGGAAGTATATCGTTTGTACCTTCGGTTGCAGGGCTTATTATTGCAAGTGAGGTAATAAAAGATATAACTGGTTTAAAGAATGGTGGAGGAAATTAATATGAAAAAAATAGGAATTTTTTATGGAACAACTTCAGGAATAACAGCTGGAATAGTTGATGAGATAGAGTTTTATTTAAGAGGTGAGGAATACGAGGTATTTGATGTAGCTAATGGAATAGATGAAATGGCTGGATTAGATAACCTTATTTTAGTTTCTCCAACTTATGGTGTAGGAGAGTTACAAAGAGATTGGGAAGCTGTTTATGATACTTTTAAAAATCTTGATTTTACAGGTAAAGTTGTAGGTATTGTAGGAGTAGGAAATCAATTTGCATTTGGAGAATCATACGTTGGTGCTATGAGAAAACTTTATGATGCTGTAGAAAAAAATGGAGCAAAAGTTGTAGGATTTACTTCAACAGTAGGATATTCTTATGAAGAGACAGAATCTATCATAGGAGATAAGTTTATAGGATTAGCTTTAGATGAGAGTAATCAAGATAATGAGACTCCAGATAGAATAAAAGCTTGGATAGAAGAGATCAAACCGTTATTTAATTAAGAGGAAGATATGCAAAGAGAAACTTATAAAACATTGTCAAAAGAAGAGGTTAAAACGCTTTTAAAAAATGAAAACTCAATACTTTTAGATGTTAGAACAGAGGAGGAGTATTGGGAAAATTCTTTAGAGGAAACAATTAATATTCCACTTCATGAACTTCAAGATAGAGCTTTTGAATTGGATAAAAATAAAACATATATCACTTTTTGTAGAAGTGGAGTTCGTTCAAAAACAGCGGCTTTAATTCTATTAGAAGAGGGATTTCAGAGTATTTATAATTCAGAAGAGGGTATTTTAACTTGGAAATAAAAAATTGACAAATTTATTTTCATATGGTAGTATAAATAAAATAAAAATTGCAGGAGAGTTCTAATGAGAAAAAATCAAGTTATTTCAAATAATGTAAATAGAAAACCCATCCCCCCTAGATAGGGATTTGTGTTTTAAGCATTAGTTTATGTTTAGATACAGATCCATTTTGTGTTACAAATTTGGGTCTGTATCTAAGGGGAAATAACTTTTAAAAAAGATTATTTTTATAGGATTCTTTTAATGAGGGTCACTTAGGTACAGTTGTACTTAAGTGGCCCTCTTTTTATTTAAAAAAATTTCGGAGGAGAAAAAATGATAGGAGTAGAAACATTTATAACATTTGGAGCGTATTTAATATTTTTAATAGGAGTGGGAGTTTATTTTTATGGAAAAACCTCCAGTTCAGAGGATTATCTTATAGGTGGAAGAGGCGTAGGTAGTTGGGTAACTGCACTATCAGCACAAGCTAGTGATATGAGTGGATGGTTACTTATGGGATTACCTGGAGCAGTTTACCTTTCAGGATTTGGGGAGATTTGGGTTGTCGTTGGTTTAGCTATTGGAACTTATTTAAATTGGAAGTTTATAGCACCAAAGTTAAGGGTAGAAACAGAAATTGAGGATACACTGACACTACCAACATTTTTAGAGAGAAAACTAAAAGATGAGAAGGGAACTATTAGAAAAATTTTAGCTGTAGGAACACTATTTTTCTTTACAATATATTCATCATCTGGATTAGTAGCAGCAGGAAAACTATTTGAATCGATACTTGGAATAGATTATAAAGTAGCGGTTGTAGTTGGAGCTGTAACTATAGTTGTGTATACATTTATGGGTGGATATTTAGCATCGTGTTGGACGGACTTTTTCCAAGGGGCTTTAATGTTTATGGCAATAATAGCGGTTCCGGTTATGGCTTACTATAAAGTAGGGGATTTAGAAACTGTAAAGCAAGGAATGGAGTTAAAGGGAATAACTTTTGATATATTTAAACAAGGTGGAAAGGATATCGGGATTATGGGTATTTTATCATCTTTAGCTTGGGGATTGGGGTATTTTGGGCAACCACATATCTTAGTTAGATTTATGAGTATAAGTGATGTTAAAGAGTTAAAAAAATCTAGAAGAATAGCTATGATTTGGGTATTGATATCACTTGTTGGAGCTATAGCGATTGGACTTTTAGGTATTCCTTTATTTAAAGAGGTAAGTCAACTTGGAGGAGATGCAGAAAAAATATTTATATATATGATAAAAGAGTTATTTAATCCTTGGGTAGCTGGAATTTTATTAGCAGCAATATTATCTGCGATAATGTCTACAATAGATTCTCAACTGTTGGTATCATCAACAACACTGACTGAAGATTTTTATAAATATATAAAAAAAGATGCAACAGATAAAGAGATTATGTTTGTAGGAAGAGTTTGTGTAGTTGTTATTGCATTATTAGCTCTATTATTTGCTCTTAATCAAAATGCTAAAGTGTTGTCGCTAGTTGCTTATGCTTGGGGAGGGTTTGGAACAATATTTGGACCTGCAATAATAGCTGTTTTATATTTAAAGGATGTAAGTGCAAAAAGTGTTTTATCAGGTATTTTAGTGGGGACATTTATATTTTTAATTTGGAAAGTTATTGGTTTAGATGTTTATATGTATGAGTTACTACCTGGATTTATGAGTAATTTAATAACAGTTTATGTAGCTGAAAAAGTATTCTGCAAAAGAGTAATTGAAGCATAGAGAAAAGGTACAAATTTATTTTGTACCTTTTTTTTCTAGATGCAATAGTTCGTCTTTTAAACTTAAACCATATGCATAGCCAGTTAATTTTCCATTGCTTCCAATAACTCTATGGCAAGGAATAACAATAGGGATTGGATTTTTATTATTCGCCATTCCTACAGCTCTACACGCTTTTGGATTTCCAATAGCGATAGCGATATCTTTATATGACTTAACTTCACCATAAGGTATTTTTAGAAGAGCATTCCACACAGATTTTTGAAATTCTGTTCCTGATGGATTTATTTTAAAAGTGAAACATTTTCTTTTTCCATTTAAAAATTCCTCTATCTCTTTAAAAGCTTTTTCTAAAAGTTTTGTAAGTTTAAAAGTTCTATTTGAGTTTGGATTGTTGAGCTCTATTTTTGTAATTTCTTCTTCATTGCCTTCTATTTTAAGTAATCCGAGTGGAGTATCAAAAATATAAAAATAACCTGGAACTATATTTTTCATAAAACCTCCTATTAAAATATAATTTTAGATTATACTGAAAGAATTAGAAAAAATCAAGATTATTTAAAAAAACATGTTCGTTAAAAGGTTAAAACTTTTAAAAATAAAATATTTGTAGTATAATAATTTGGTATGGTTTTGAAATTAAAAGGGAATTAAGTGAAAATCTTAAACGGTCACGCCACTGTAAAATGGACGAAAATAGTGAAACCACTGGGAAACTGGGAAGGGCTATTGCTAGGATGAAGTTGAGTCAGGAGACCTGCCATAAAATTTAAATCTGCGAATGACAGAGCGGGAGGATTAAAAAAAGTGAATAAAAAATTTTTATTAGTAGCATTAGTTGCTGTAGCTAATTTAGCTGTTGCAGAACAAAAAGTTATAAAGTTAGAGGAAAGTGTTATAACAAGTGAGAACAGTTCAGCGACAATAGCTGATATTCCAAAAAATATAACTGTTTTAACGGCCGAAGAGATAGAGCAAAGAGGAGCAAAGACAGTAGCGGAAGCTTTAAAATTAGTATCGAGTGTAACTGTTAAAGAGATGGGTGGAGCAGATGCAGCTTTTGATATGAGAGGTCAAGGAGCGACTGCAAAATCAAATGTAGTTGTGCTTGTAGATGGAGCACCGATAAACTCGATAGATTTATCTGGATATAAAACTAGTTCAATACCTGTTGACAATATAGAGAGAATAGAGGTTATTCCTTCGGGAGGGTCTGTTTTATATGGAGATGGAGCTATTGGAGGAACAATAAATATTGTAACTAAGCAGCCAAAGAATAAGAAAAATTATGGTAGTTTAAATAGTGAGATAGGGTCTTACGGATTAAAAAAGCAACAAGCTATATATGGAACAAAGATTAATGATAAGTTATCTTTAGAGTTGGATTATTTGAAAAAAGAGAAGGATGGATATAGAGATTATGCCAAAGATGATTTAGAAAGCTTTGGACTTAGAAGTAGATATAAGTTATCAGAGGGTGAGTTTGGATTTAAATATAACTATTCAAATACTGAGTTTAGAGCTCCTGGAAGCTTAACAAGAGAAGAGGTTGACGGAGATAGAACTCAATCTACTGGTAATAGTTGGAGAGTTTTTGATGGTAAGACAGAAAAAAATGATTTTACAGGAGATTATACATATAATATAAACTCTGATTTAGAATTTAAAGTGCTTGGAATGTATTCTAGAGAAGCATATAGAAATATTAACGGATATCTTATTCCAGAATATAGAACAGATTATAAAACAGAGTTGAAATACTTAAAGCCACAGTTAAAGTATTCATACTTAGAAGAAAGTTATGTAGTGTTTGGTGGAGAAATTTTTGAAGGAGAAACGATAAATTATTCAAGCTCTGGAGATAATAAAGTTGAAAAAGAATCAATAGCAGGGTTTTTAATAAATAGTTATACATTTAATGATTTAAGATTTACTCAAGGATATAGAAGACAAAATATTGAATATAAGGGATTGGGAAAAAAAGGAATTACAAAAAAATACCAAGCAGATGCGTTAGAATTAACAACAAGTTATCTATATTCAGATTCTGGATCAACTTATATAAGTTATACAAAAGCCTTTAGAACACCTAATACAGACGAATTAAATCCTGATTATTTACCTGATAATGCTAACTTTGAGATGCAAAAAACAGAGACATATGAATTAGGAATAAAAGATTATTTAGGAAATACATATATTTCAACATCAATATTCTACATTGAAACTCAACATGAAATATATTTTGATGCGATCAATTATGTTAATAGAAATTTAGATGGAATGAGTAAAAGAAAAGGAATTGAGTTCTCGTTAGAGCACTACTTTGATAAGTTGACGATTTCAGAATCATTGACATATATGGAAACAGAGTTTAAAGACGGAAAGGATATTCCAGGGGTTCCAAATATAAAAGGAGTGTTGAACTTAAACTATAAGTTTAATGATAAACTTACTTTAAATAACTCTTGGGAATATTATGGTAAGGCTTTTGATAGCTCTGATGAAGCAAATATAAGAGAAAAAGTAGATAGTTATTTAATAAGTGGATTATCTATGTCGTATGACTTTAAAGACGGATTGATTGTAAGTATAGGAGTAAATAATATGTTCAATGAAAAGTATTATGACTACATAGGATATAAAGAACCTTCAGATTGGGACCCAACTTTTGGTAGAGTTTATTATCCAGCAGCAGAAAGAAATTATTATTTAGGAGTTAAATACAGCTTCTAAGAAAGAGATGCTCTTTTCAAAGTTTGAAAGGAGCATTTTTCATATTATTTGAAGGAGAAGGTAATGTTAAAAAAAATAATGATATTAAACACTTTTATTTTCACGATTTGTTTTTCAAGAGTATTAGTAGATAGTACAGGAAGAGTAATTGAAATACCAGAAAATATCGAAAGAGTAGTATCTACTGTACCATCTAATACAGAGATTATTGTAGATATGGGATTGGTAGATTTATTAGTAGGAGTGGATAGTTATTCAGAAAAAGTGGATAAAAGATTAAGTGAAAAAGGAGTTTTAAGAAGTGATGACTTGAATGAGGAAAAAATAGTGGAGTTAATGCCAGACCTAGTAATTTCATCTCATCATAATCTGAAAAAAGGGAAAGAGAGTTTGAAATTTTTTGATGAAGTTGGAATTCCGGTGTATGTTATTAAAAATCCAAAATCTTTGAGTGAGGTAGCTGATTCGGTTATAGAGATAGGTGAAATTTTAAATAAAAAAAGTGAAGCTGAACATCTAAAAGATAAGTTTTTAAAAGAGTTGAAAGAGATAGTCTCAAATAAAAACTCTGAAGATAAAAAAGTATATTTTGAAATTTTAGAAAATCCAATATATACAACAGGTTCTGAAACTTTTTTAAATGATGTTTTAGAAAGTGTTGGCGGAAAAAATATTTTCAGAGATGAAAAGGGCTGGATTTCACCACCACTAGAATCTATTTTAGAGAAAGACCCTGATGTGATATTAGTGGGTGAAGATAGAAAATATATGGTAGAAGAGATATTAGCAAGAGATGAGTGGCAGGATGTAAATGCTATAAAAAATAAAGAGGTATATTTTATAGATGAAAGTATAAATAGACCTTCACCAAGAGTTTTAAAAGCATTGAAAGAGCTAAGGGAAGTGTTAGATAAATGATAACATTTAGTTTTATACCTAAAGAAAATGAGTGTGAAAATTTCAAAACTATATACAATCAACTCAGAGAGAAAGGTATCTCTGGAATTGAAACAATTATCGGAGATCATTTAGATTTTTCAGAGTATAAAAACTATCCAATCAAAGGAGTGCATCTTTTGTATTATCCAACGTGGTTAGAGTTTTGGAAAGGTGATTGGAAAAAAGTTAAAGAAGATTTTTATGATGATGAAGGGATAAAAAATTACTATAGAAGTTTTAAAAAAAATATTTTGATAGAAACGTTTAAGGAGCAGTTTGAAAACGCTAAAAAAATAGATGCTGAGTATATGGTTTTTCATGTTTCACACGTTCGACCAAAAGATATATTTCAATTTGATTTTCAATATACAGATTTAGAGATTTTAGATGAGTGTATAAAAATAGTGAATGAAGTTTTTAAAGGTGAAGGACCATTATTGCTATTTGAAAATCTTCCTTGGCCAGGATTAAATTTTAGAGATTATGAACTTACTAGATATTTTATTCAGAAAGTAAAATATAAAAATAAAGGGTTTCTTTTAGATTTTTCACATCTAATTTGTTTGGAGAGAGAAGTGACAAATTTTGAGGAAGCAAATAAGTTTATAATTGATAGAATTAGAAAAATGAAAGAGTTAAAAGATTATATTTTTGGATTACATGTGAATGGGGTAAAGTTTGATAAATTTCTAGATTGTGATTTTCAAAAAAAAATCTCTGAATGGGAGAAGGGAGATAGATATGAAAAATTTCAAATTGAGTTAAATCATATGAAAAATATAGACCCACACCTTTTATATAAAGGTAATATAAATGAAATAATTAAATATTTACCAAATTTAAAATATATAAATTTAGAACTCGGTTTTTCATCGTTATTAGAGTTAAAAGAGAAAGTTCTAGAGCAGCTAAATTATCTCAAAATAAATTCTTAAAATATAAAAAATATGATATACTCTATACTATAGAAAGTTAAGATTTTCGCGGGAGGAAAGATGACACAAGGAAACTTAGAAATAGATAAAAATATAGATGAAACAACATTACCAGAAGTTGACGTAGCAGGAGAGGAAGTAGCTGAAGAGATTACTTCAGATCCGAATAAACTTTATAATATATTAGGTGTTATGTTTGAAACTACAAAAAAAAGATATAGTTTTGAAATTATAGATAATATTGAATATAAAAAAGGCGATAAAGTGATTGTTGATACTATCAGAGGAAAAGAGATTGGTGTTGTTTATGGTGGACCTATGCAACTTCCAGAAAGAGTTTTAGTATTACCATTAAAACCAGTTGTAAAAAAAGCAAGTGAAGATGAAATAAAAAAATATGAAGTACTTCGTTTAGAAGCTAAAGAGGCATTCAAAGTTTGCAAAGAAAGAATAGGATTCCATAAGTTACCAATGAAGCTTATAGAAACAGAGTTCACATTTGATAAAACAAAACTTATATTCTATTTTACAGCGGAAGGAAGAATTGATTTTAGAGATTTAGTAAAAGATTTAGCAAATATTTTCAAATTAAGAATAGAATTAAGACAAATTGGTGTAAGAGATGAAGCAAGAATTCTTGGAAATATAGGAGTATGTGGAAAAGAACTTTGTTGCAGAACATTTATAAATAAATTTGATTCAGTATCTATAAAAATGGCCAGAGATCAAGGTTTAGTAATCAATCCAACTAAGATTTCAGGTGTTTGTGGAAGATTACTTTGTTGTATAAATTATGAATACAAGCAATATGAAGAGGCTTTAAGAGTTTATCCAGCAGTTAATCAGTTGGTAAAAACGACAAAAGGCGATGGAAAAGTAATGAGTATAAGTCCTCTAAATGGATTCCTATATGTGGATGTTGAAGGTAAGGGAATTATGAAAGTTCTTATCGAAGAGATAAAGTTTAATAAAAAAGAAGCTAAAAAGCTACAAAATGTTTTATCAAAAGATGAATTACAGCATAAAGTTTTAGAAAAGGAGTAGTAAGAATAGATGGTTTTAGAAAATGAAGATATAGCACAGATCTGTGAAGGATACAGTTTAATCCAAAAAAAAGATGGATTTAGATTTGGAACAGATGCAGTTTTACTAGCCAATTTTTTTAACGGAAAGAAAAATGCTAAGGTTTTAGAGATTGGAACAGGAAATGGAGCAATTCCAGTACTATTATGTGCAAAAGATAAAATAACTAAGATGAAAGCTGTTGAAATCCAAAAAGAGATTGCAGAGTTAGCAATTAGAAATATAAAAAGAAATAATTTAGAAGATTCAGTTGAAGTTGTAAATATGGATATAAAAAATCTTGAAGAGGGAAATACATATGATTATATAATCTCAAATCCACCATATATGGTTTTAGATGGAAAAGAGATTAACGATAAAGATATGAAAAGCATAGCAAGACATGAGATTAAGTTAAATCTAAAAGAGTTTGTTGCAAATGCAAAGAGGCTCTTAAAACCAAGAGGTGAACTGTTCATGGTTCATAAAAGTTATAGATTTTTAGAGATATCAGAGGAACTTGGGAAATGTGGATTTTCTGTAAAGAGAGTTAGATTTGTTCACTATTCAAAAGACAAAGATTCAAGTATAGTTTTAATTGAAGCAAGCAAAGGGAGAAAAAATATATTAAAAATTGAAACTCCAATTTTTTTAAACGATAATTAGAGATACTTTATGGGAGAGGAGAAACCTCTCCCTATTTTAATGGAGGTGACTATGTTTAAGATAAATTCTAAATATGTTCCTACAGGGGATCAACCAGAAGCGATAAAAAAATTAGTAAAAGGATTGGAAGATGGTGTGAAAGACCAAACTCTTTTAGGGGTGACTGGCTCTGGAAAAACTTTTACAGTGGCAAATATAATAAAAGAGAGTGGAAGACCAGCTTTGATTTTAGCTCCAAATAAAACATTGGCAGCTCAACTTTTCTCAGAGTATAGAAGTTTTTTTCCAGAGAATGCAGTGGAGTATTTTGTGTCATACTATGATTACTATCAACCAGAAGCTTATATAGCAACAACAGATACCTATATAGAAAAAGATTCCTCGATAAATGATGAGATAGATAAATTTAGAAATGCTGCAACAGCAGCACTAATAAATAGAAAAGATGTTATAATCGTAGCATCTGTTTCGGCTATATATGGACTGGGGTCACCAGACACATATAAAAAGTTAACAATTGCGATAGATAAAAAAACTGGTTATAGTAGAAAAAAATTGATATCTAAATTAATAGAGCTAAGATATGAAAGAAATGATTTAGCATTTGAAAGAGGTAAGTTTAGAGTAAAAGGAGATGTAATTGATATATACCCATCTTATATGGAGAACGGTTATAGAATAGAATTCTGGGGTGATGATATAGAGGATATATCTGAAATAAACACTTTAACGGGCCAAAAAATTAAAAAAAATCTAGAAAGAATAGCAATCTCTCCAGCTACTCACTACGTAACAGAAGAGAGTGAACAAGAAGCGATAGTAGAGAGAATAAAAAGTGATTTAAAAATTGAAGTTAAAAATTTTGAAGAGAAGGGAAAACTTTTAGAAGCTCAAAGATTAAAACAAAGAACAGAGTATGATTTAGAGATGATAAGAGAAGTTGGATATTGTAAAGGGATAGAGAACTATTCAAGATATTTGACAAATAAAAATCCAGGAGATAAACCAGATACTTTGATGGATTACTTTTCAGAAGATTTTGTAGTTTATATAGATGAATCACATATAGGAGTTCCTCAAATAAGAGGTATGTATAATGGAGATAGAGCTAGAAAAACCTCATTGGTAGAGAATGGTTTTAGAGTAAAGTCAGCTTTAGATAATAGACCACTTACATTTGAAGAGTTCAGAGAGAACTGTAAACAAACTATATTTATATCAGCAACTCCAGGTGATTTTGAGATTGAACATTCAAAAGGACATATAGCAGAGCAATTGGTTAGACCAACAGGTATTTTAGATCCTATAATTGAAGTGAAAGAAACTAAAAATCAAGTGGATGATTTATTAGAAGAGATTCGAAAAAATGTTTTGAAAAAAGAGAGAGTTTTAGTAACAACACTGACTAAGAAAATGGCAGAAGAGCTATCTGAATACTATATGACTTTAGGAGTTAAAGTGAAGTATATGCACTCTGACATAGAGACTTTAGAGAGAATAGAGATAATAAAAGGGCTTAGAAAAGGTGAGTTTGATGTTCTAGTAGGAATAAATCTTTTAAGAGAGGGATTAGATATACCAGAGGTTTCTTTAGTGGCGATATTAGAAGCTGATAAGGAAGGTTTTTTAAGAAGTAAACGATCTTTAGTTCAAACTATAGGAAGAGCAGCTAGAAATGTTGATGGAAGAGTAATTCTTTATGGTGATGTTATCACTGATTCTATGAAATATGCTATCGATGAAACAGACAGAAGAAGAAAAAAGCAAAGACAATATAACTTAATAAATGGAATAGAGCCTAAAACAATTTATAGAGAGGTTTCAGAATCACTATTTACATGGGATAATAGTGATAAAAAAGAGAAGAAATCAAAGAGTTTTACTAGCAAAGAGGAGATTGAAAAAGAGATTGGAGTTTTATTAAAAGAGATAAAAAAATTATCAGAAGAGTTGGATTTTGAAAAAGCTATTGAAAAAAGAGATGAGATGAATAAATTAAAACTTATGCTTTTAGAGATATAGGAGAGAGAATGGAAGAGATGGTTTATAGTGTAACAGAGTTCAATAAAATGGTAAAAGGTTATATAGATGAAAATCCAAATTTTCAAGAATTTTTTTTAAAAGGTGAATTATCTGGAGTTACTTATTATAAAAGTGGACATCTATATTTTACTTTAAAGGATAAAAACAGTCAGATAAAATGTGCTGCATTTAATTATAAATATAAAAGAATACCTGAAGATTTGAAAGAGGGAGATTCAATAAAAATATTTGGAGATGTAGGCTTTTATGAAACTAGAGGCGATTTTCAAGTATTAGTCAGACATATACAAAAAGAGGATAAACTCGGAGAGATGTTTGCTAAATTAGAGAGGTTAAAGGTAGAATTAGAAAAAGAAGGACTGTTTTCACCTCTTTTAAAAAAAAGATTACCTAAATATCCAAACGCAATTGGGATAGTAACAGCATATACAGGAGCAGCTTTTCATGATATAGTAAATACAACAAGAAAAAGATTTGAAAATATAGATATTTATATATACTCTGCAAAAGTTCAAGGCGTTGGAGCTAAAGAGGAGATAGTAAAAGGTATTGAAACTTTGAATAAAATACCAGAAATTGATATCATAATAGCTGGACGTGGCGGTGGGAGTATCGAAGATTTATGGGCTTTTAATGAAGAGGATGTAGCGAGAGCTTTCTACAGAAGTGAAAAGCCAATAATATCAGCTGTAGGTCATGAAATTGATAATTTACTTTCAGATTTAGTGGCGGATGTAAGAGCGGCAACACCAACCCAAGCTATTGAGATAGCTATTCCAGTAAAAAAAGATATAGAAAAGCAGATGTTAGACAGAGAGAAAAAATTAAAAAGTTCTATTGAGAGAGTTTTAAAATCAAAAAATGATGAGTTAGAAAAATATAAAAATAGTTATATTTTAAAAAACTTTATAAAAACAATAGAGGAGCAGCACCAAAGTTTAGTATACTTAGAAGAAAGATTAGAAAACTCTTTAAGCAGAATATTAAAAGAGAAAAAACATGATTTAGAGATTAGAGCAGAAAAAATAATTGGATTAAATCCTTTAGCAGTTTTGAGTAGAGGATACTCTATAACAAATTCTAAAAATAAATCTTTAAAAAAATTATCCGATGTAAAAATTGGGGATGAGATTGAAACAATATTAAATTTTGGAAAAATAATAAGTGAAGTAAAGGAGATAAAATAGATGAAAAAGATATTGAGTTTGATATTTATTCTTTTGAGCTTAGGAGTTTTAGCAGAGGAAAGACCCGCACAAATTCAAAATTTAGAAGCTCAGATAGCCAGAGAGGATGACAGAGATAAAGCTGCAGTTCTTATAAAAGAGTATGAAAGATATTTTAAGAGTTATCTCTCATCAATAAGTGGTAATGAAAATAGTATTTTTTATTTAGGAGACCAATACTTTAGAAATAGAAAATATGAAAGAGCAGCACAGATTTTTAGTAGTAACATAGATAGTTCTAGAAACTTATTCGGAGCAGCAACGAGCTATAGATTTATAGGAGATTATAATAAAGCTGTAGATTTTTATAGTGTCGCAATAACAATTGAACCGAGTATGAAAGAAGCTTACTTAGGAAGAGGCTTAGCTTATAGAAACTTAGGGAGATACAATAAAGCAGTTGAAGATATTCAAATATATATGAATTATTCACCAAGTGTTGAAGGTTTTTTAGCTTTAGGTGACATTTATTTAGCAGAAAAAAAGATAGATAGAGCAAGAGAGATACTTCAGGAGGGAAGAAGAATTTTTCCTCAATCAAAAGATATTAGCAATATGTTGACATCTACTTATTCTAGATAGTAAAGAGGTGAGCGATGGAGTGGTATCGATTAAAATTAATAGGTTTAAAAAGTAGTAAGATTAGAATTTTGATGAATTTTTATAAAAGATATAAAGATATTTTTACTAATCTAAATGAACTTAAAAATATATTAAATTTAACCTCAGAAGATACCGAGCTTATAATAAACTCACAGAATTGTGAAAAATACCTGGAGGTTATGGATTATTTGGAGAGCAATAGGATAGGTCTTATAGATTTGAATGACTATAGATATCCTGAAAACTTAAAAAATATTTCAAAACCTCCCCTTTTTCTTTTTTATAAAGGGAATATAGAGCTTTTAAAAAAGGAAAGGGTAATCTCAGTCATAGGAACTAGAAGAGCTACAAAATATGGAGAGCTAGGGTGTCAGAAAATAGTAAAAGGATTGATAGATGGTGATGTAGTTGTTGTGAGTGGTTTAGCTTTAGGAATAGATTCTTTAGCTCACAATGAGACTTTAAAATTAAATGGTAAAACAGTAGCAGTTTTAGGATGTGGAATAGATATAATGTATCCGAGAAGTAACGTGAAGTTGAGAAAAGAGATTGAGAAAAAAGGTGTTGTCATATCAGAGTTTCCGTTAGGGTCAGAACCTACTCCTGAGAAGTTTCCAATAAGAAATAGAATTATAGCAGGATTAAGTAGAGGAACAGTTGTGATTGAAAGTTCGCTAAAAGGTGGTAGTTTAATAACCGCTAATTTAGCATTGGATGAAGGGCGAGATGTTTTTGCAATTCCAGGAGATATAACTTACCCTCTTTCTCAAGGATGTAACGAACTTATAAAAAATGCTCAAGCTAAACTGATAACTCATGGTGATGATATATTAAAAGAGTATGAGTGGGATAAAAAAACAGAATCTGGCGAGGAATTAAATCGTTTGACAGGAATAAAATTAAAAATTTATAGTGTATTAAAAACGAAAATGCACTTAGAGGAAATAAAGAAGGAAATTCATTGTCAAACTAGTGAATTGTTGAGTAATTTAATGGAATTAGAAATAGAGGGTTACGTTCAAAGTCTTCCAGCAGGACATTACAGAAGGCGTTTGTAAATGGGAAACTTAGTGCCCTTAGTTGATTTTTTTAGTATTTTCTAATATAATTAAGAGCGAATAATGTATATAGAGAAAAAATTAGGGGTGAAAATAGTGGCGAAAAAAAATTTAGTAATAGTGGAATCTCCTGCAAAAGCGAAAACAATTGAAAAAATATTGGGGAATAATTTTCATGTAACAGCTTCATTTGGACATGTAAGAGATTTACCTAAGAGCAAAATTGGAGTAGATGTGGGGGATAGGTTTAAACCAAGTTATTCTACAATAAGAGGAAAAGGCGACGTAATAAAAACTTTAAAAGATTTAGCTAAAAAATCAAATAAAGTATATCTAGCATCCGATCCAGATAGAGAGGGAGAGGCTATAGCTTGGCACATAGCTCAAACACTAAAATTAGATGAGAACGAAGCTAACAGAATAGAGTTCAATGAGATTACAAATGGCGCTATTAGAGAAGCTATAAAAAATCCTAGAAAAGTTGATATCAATAGAGTTAATGCACAACAAGCAAGAAGAATTTTAGATAGATTAGTTGGATATGAAATAAGTCCGTTATTATGGAAATCTATATCTTCAAATACAAGTGCTGGAAGAGTTCAATCGGTTGCTTTGAAATTAGTGTGTGATTTAGAGGATAAAATAAAAAAGTTTATACCTGAAAAGTTTTGGGATATAAAGGGAGAGTTTAAAAATAAAATGAATCTTTCTCTTTATAAAATAGCAGGAAAAAGATTTGAAAGAGTTACAGATGAAGATGTTGTAAAAGATATCCAGTTGACATTAAACTCTGAATACGCTGTTATAAACTCTAAAGTTAGTAAAAAATCAAAGAATCCACCTTTACCATTAAAAACAAGTACATTACAGCAGCTATCATCATCATATTTAGGGTTTTCGGCATCGAAAACAATGTCAGTAGCTCAAGGGTTATATGAAGGTATGAGTATTGATGGAAACCAAAAAGGTTTGATTACGTATATGAGAACCGATTCTACAAGAGTTTCAGAAGAAGCTAAAGGAATGGCTAAAAGTTATATAGTTGAAACATTTGGTAAAGAATATCTTGGAAAAGAAGTGGTTAAAAAGAAAAAAGATGAAAAAATTCAGGATGCCCATGAGGCAGTTAGACCAACGGATATATATTTAGAACCAGATAAAATAAAGAAAGATTTGACTCCAGATCAGTATAAGTTATACAAGCTGATTTGGGAAAGATTTATGATATCTCAATTAGCTCCGATGGAGTATGAACAGTTTGAGATAATCTTAGAAAATGGTGAGTATCAATTTAGAGGAACTTTAAATAAGATAACTTTTGATGGATATTATAAAGTCTTTAAAGATGAAGAGGAACTACCATTAGGAGAATTCCCATCTATAAATGAAGGAGATTTCTTACAACTGAAAAAATTGAATATAAAAGAGGATTGGACAAAACCACCAGCAAGATTGACAGAGTCATCACTAGTGAAAAAACTAGAAGCTGATGGAATTGGAAGACCATCTACATACGCTTCAATAATTGAAACTTTAAAGAAGAGAGAGTATGTAGTTTTAGAAGGGAAAAGTTTTATACCTACAGAGTTAGGATATGAGATAAAGTCGATTCTAGAAAAAAACTTTAAAGATATAATGGATGTTAAATTTACGGCATCGTTAGAGGATGGATTAGATTCTGTTGAAGAGGGAGAGAAAGATTGGATTGAAATCTTAGAAGACTTCTACTCTAAGCTTGCTAAAGATTTAGAACTTTATAAAGTTAAAGTTGAAGAGGAGACAAATAGAATAATAACTTCTGATGTACCTTGTCCTTGTGGAAAAGGGAATATGATTATGAAAAATGGTAGATTTGGAAGATATCTATGTTGTGTTGATGAAGAGTGCAAAGAAAAGTATTCTTTAAAAGGTATAGAGATTCCTTTAGATGATATTAAAAAGGGTGACATAAAAGTAAAAGAGCTTTTAGAAGAACAACTTAGAGTAAAACAAGGGAAGTTAACAGATGTCTTTTCTGATAATGGAAGTAGATTGCTTTTAAAGCTTGGAAGATTTGGAAGTTACTTAGAGAGTGAAAACTTTAAAGATGACAATGAAAGAGTTTCTTTACCAGGTGAAGTGAAAAAACTTTTAATGAATAACTCTATAGAGGAGATTGATGGGGTTGTTCGTTTAAACTGGATAATGGAAAAAATTCAGAAAGAGGAAAACGAAATCTTGAAGAATGCTGGAAATTGTGAGAAGTGTGGAAAGCCATTTAAAATCGGAAGAGGAAGATGGGGTAAATTCCTAGCTTGTACAGGATATCCTGATTGTAAAAATATAAAGAAATTAGAAACAGAAAAAAAAGAGAAAAAAGAGAAATAAAAGGACTCGCCTTTTTAGGCGAGGCTTTTGTATGTATAAAAAAGGAGAATCGATGATAAACAGAGAAGTTATAGTAATAGGAGCTGGATTAGCTGGTTCAGAAGCAGCTTATCAATTAGCAAAACATGGAGTAAAAGTTAAATTATATGAGATGAGACCAAAGGTTTCAACAGAAGCTCATAAAAGTGATAAATTTGCAGAGTTAGTATGTAGTAACTCTTTAGGTGGAGATCATTTAGGAAATGCCTCTGGACTTATGAAGGAAGAGTTAAGAAGAATGGGATCTTTATTGATAGAGATTGCAGACGAAACTAAGGTTCCTGCAGGACAAGCTTTAGCTGTAGATAGAGAAGGATTTTCAGAGAGAGTAACAAAAAAATTACAATCAATGGAAAATATAGAGATTATTTATGATGAATTAAAAGAGATACCAAAAGATAAGATTGTAGTTGTAGCAAGCGGACCACTAACATCAGAGACACTTTCTAAAAATATAGGTGAGATGTTAGAACAAGAGTATCTTTACTTCTATGATGCAGCAGCACCGATAGTAACTTTAGAGTCAATAGATATGAATAAAGTTTTCTTCCAATCAAGATATGATAAAGGAGAGGGAGAGTATATTAACTGTCCTATGGATAAAGAGCAATATCAAGCCTTTTATGATGAATTAATAACAGCGGAAAGAGCTCCTATGAAAAAGTTTGAAGAGGAGAAGTTATTTGAGGCTTGTATGCCTGTTGAGAGAATAGCTCAAAGAGGATTTAAAACATTACTATTTGGACCATTAAAACCAAAAGGATTAATAGATCCTAAAACAGGAAGAGAAGGATTTGCTGTAATTCAATTAAGACAAGATGATAAGGATGGAAAACTTTATAACTTAGTTGGATTCCAAACTAATCTGAAGTGGGGAGAGCAAAAGAGAGTATTCTCTATGATTCCAGGATTAGAAAATGCAGAGTTTGTAAGATATGGTGTAATGCATAGAAATACATTCATAAACTCAACAAAGCTTTTAACACCAGCACTTAATTTAAAGTCAAATGAAAATATATACTTTGCTGGACAAATAACAGGTGGAGAGGGATATGTTTGTGCAATGGCAACTGGAATGATGGCAGCTACAAACATCCTAAGAAAAATGGATGGAAAAGAACCTCTAATTTTAGATGATAGAAGTTCAATAGGAGCAATAATAAAATATATTACAGAGGAAAAAAAGAATTTCCAACCGATGGGACCGAATTTTGGAGTAATTAGATCTTTAGAAGAGAGAATAAAAGATAAAAAGGAAAAATATAATAAAATTTCTAAAATAGCTTTAGATTATTTAGATGAAAAGTTAAGCCAAGAGAAGTAAAAAGGAGTTTGGGATGGGTACTCTTAATTTATTAGGTGATATAAAAGAGTTTTTATATCACTGCGAATTTGCAAAAGGTAAAAGTTTAAATACAATTAAATCTTTAAAGATAGATTTATTTAGATTCAATCAGTATGTTACAGAATGTAATGACCTTGAGAAAATTTCAGATATAGATGGATTTAATTTCAGAGAGTTTTTAATAGAACTTCAGAATGAAGATATAGGAAAAAGATCTTTGAATAGAAAGATTTCATCTTTAAAATCATTTTTTAAATATTTAAAAGATGTAGAAAAAATAAAAAGTAATCCTGCACAATTGATAGTAGCACCTAGTTATGATAGGGGAGTTCCAGAAGCTTTAAGCTTAAAAGAGATAAAAGATTTAAGAAAAGCTATCGAATTGAAAAATTATCACAGTTTAAGAGATAGATTGATATTAGAACTTTTATATTCTAGTGGTATAACTTCACAAGAGCTACTAGGATTAGGTGAGGATGTTTTTGAAATTGAAAAAAGAGAAGTTATTGTAAGTAGTTTTAAAAAATATAGAACGGTTTATTTCAGTGAGAGAACAAGAGAGTTTTTTAAAAGGTATATTCTAGCTAAAAAAGAAAAATTAGGAGAGAGATATAAAAAAGAGATTCTTTTTGTAAATGGATCTGGAGGTAGATTAACAGATCGTTCTCTTAGAAGATTGATAGATAGATACGCTTTAAGAGCTGGAATAACAAAAGAGATAAGCCCTCATAGTTTTAGGCACACATTTGCAGTGCATATGCTTGAAAATGGAATGAGCTTACATCAGTTACAAAAATTATTAGGGCATACAAATTTGGATTCAACGAAAATATATATAGAGGCTTTAGAAAGAAAAAAGAGAAAAGATTTAGCAATTGAGTTAAATGTGGAATAATATATAAAAATATTAATATATAATTGAAGGAGTGTTTATGACGAAAAAATGTATAGGATGTGGAATTGAACTTCAAGGTGAAAATTCAAATTCTAATGGATATTTACCTAAATCTGTTTTAGAGGGCGACAATAAAGAGTTACTTTGTCAAAGATGTTTTAAAATAAAAAACTACGGACAATATATCCCAATAAAAATGACTAAAGAGGATTATAGAAATGAAGTTAAAAGAAGTTTAGCAGAAGCAGATGTAGCTATTCCTGTATTTGACATAATAGATTTTGAAGGATCTTTTGATGATGAAATCTTAGATGTTTTAAGAGAAATGGATTCAATTGTTGTTATAAATAAATTGGATTTAATACCTGATGATAAGCATCCATCAGAAGTTGCTGACTGGGTGAAAAGAAGATTGGCAGAAGAGGGTGTAGCACCTTTAGATATCGCTATTGTAAGCTCTAAAAATGGTTATGGAATAAATGGAATATTTAAAAAAATAAAGCATTTCTATCCAGATGGAGCTAAAGCTTTAGTTCTAGGAGTAACAAATGTTGGTAAATCTAGTATAATCAATAAGTTAATAGGAGCTAAAAGAGTTACTGTTTCTAAGTTCCCAGGGACTACATTAAAAAGTGTAAAAACAGAGATTCCTTTCTCTAAAATAACATTAATAGATACACCAGGATTAATTCCAGAGGGAAGATTCTCTGATTTTGTATGTCAAGAGTGTAATCAAAATATAATTCCTGCGAATGAAATTTCTAGAAAAACTTATAAAGTTCAAAAGAACAGAGTTATTCTAATCGGTGGAATGATTCAAATGAAAATACTAAATGAAGATGATTTAAAACCAATATTCTCAGTTTATGCATCAAAAGGAGTTACATTCCATGAAACGAACGCTGATAAAGCTGAAGAGTTAATGAATGGAGCAGATTTTATAGCACCTCCTTGTGATGACTGTAGAGATGAGTTTAATTCTTTAGAAAAAGAGAGTGAAATTTATACTGTAGAAACTGGAGAAGAGTTAGTATTCAAAGGTTTAGGATGGTTATCAGTTAAAAGAGGACCTCTTTATGTTGAGATAACATCACCAAAAGGTGGAGAAATAATAGTAAGAGACGCATTTATAAAACCAAGAAGATCATAAAAATAAGAGGTTACAACTTATGGAAAGAGATGGAAGAATAACTACTTTAAACTGGATTATAAATATAGCAGTAACAATTTTATTTATCTATTTAGCTATGAGAGGGATTGATGACTTAACGGGAACATATAAAATAGATGAAACTATAAGAAATACAAAAGAACTTAGAATAGCATTGGAAAAGTATTATCAACTAGCAGGTGATTATCCAGAATTAACAAAACCTGGAGTAAATTTAAATCTCCATCTCTTAGACTATACAAATAGTAAGGGGCAAAAAATCTCTTTTGCAGAGATTTATGGAAGAAAAACATTGGCAAAAACTTATGGAAGTAATTCTATTATTGCATCAAATGAAGTTTATGATATACAAGATTTTGAAAAGGGAAGTAAAAATGGAGGATGGAATTATAATTACTCTCAGAAAACAGGAGAGATTCATCCTAACTTGCCAGAAGATATATATATAGAAAAAATAAACTGGAATAGACAGTAGTAACAAAAATGGAGGAAAGAAATGTACGATATTATATTTTTAGGTGGCGGACAAGCTGGAGTTTTTGGAGCATACGAAGCGATAAAAAAGAACAAAGATTTAAAAGTTTTAGTTTTAGATAAGGGAAGAATGTTAACTCAAAGAGTTTGTCCAAAGGAGAAGTTAGGAACATGTGTTAAATGTCCAACTTGTGCAATAATATATGGTGTTTCTGGAGCTGGAGCTTTCTCAGATTCTAAATTCAATATGGATTATAGAGTTGGAGGAGATGTACATGTTCTAACTGGAAAAACAATTGTAAATGAAACTATTCAGTATGTAGCTAATATTTATAAGGATTTTGGTTTTGATGAGAAACCATCAGGACTAGAGTACAATCAAACTATGTTAGATATAAAAAAGAGATGTATTGAAAATAATGTACAATTAGTTGATACTCCAACAATGCATTTAGGAACAGATGGTTCAAGAGAGTTATATACGAAATTAGTTAATGAATTACTTGAAAGAGGAGTAGAGTTTATAACTGAAAAATCTGCGGAAGCTTTAATTATTGAAAATGGAACTATTAAGGGAGTTACTGTAAAAAATAAAAAAGGTGAAGATGAAAACTACTACGCAGATAACGTTGTAATAGGATTAGGAAGAAGTGGAGCTAAAAAGCTTATGGAGATGTGTGAAACATCTGGTGTAACTTATGAGACTGGAGCTGTTGACTTAGGGGTTAGAGTTGAAATACCTGATTTAGTAATGAAAGATATCAATGAGAACTTCTATGAAGCTAAAATGATATACCACACTACAAAGTATAGAGATAAAATGAGAACTTTCTGCTCAAATCCGAGTGGATTTATTGCAGCTGAAAAGCATAGTGATGATGTAGTTTTAGCTAATGGACATGCATACAAAGATAAAAAATCACAAAATACAAATTTAGCATTATTATGTACAAAGACATTTACACAACCGTTTAAGCAACCGTTTGAGTATGCAACAGCGATAGCTAAGATGTCATCAATGCTAACTGGTGGAAAAATATTAATGCAATCTTATGGAGATTTAAAAGTTGGTAGAAGATCAACTGATGAATCGATTGCAAGATTAAATATAGTTCCTACTACAGAGGACTATGTAGCTGGAGATATCGCTTTAGCTTGTCCAAAAAGAATTTTAGATAACATAATAGAATTTATTGAAGTGCATGATAAGATAACTCCTGGATTTGCATCAAGTGATTTATTACTATACTTCCCAGAAATTAAATTTAGAAGTACTAGAATAACTATAGATGCTAATATGGAGACAAATATAAAAGGGTTATATGCAGCAGGAGATAGTTCAGGATATGGAAGTGGTTTAAATATAGCAGCTGTAATGGGAATCCTGGCAGTAAGACATATAATTTCTAAATAATTTGGAGGACTACAATGGGATTTTTTAATAGACTTTTCGGTAGAAAAAAAGAGGAAAAGATAGAGGAACAAAAAGAAAAGTTAGAACAAGAGGTTATAAAAGAGGAAGTTGAACAATCAACTTTTAATGAACAAGTTGAAGAGAAGTTAGAAGAGGAACAAAAGATAGATACAGCTGTAGAATCAGCTGTAGAAAAAAATAATGAAGAAGAGAAAGAGATAGAAAACGAAGTAGTTTATGCAGATAAACCTAAAGTTGAAAAAAGAAGTTTCTTTACATCTTTAAAAGAGAAATTATTTAAATCTAGAGAGGGACTTTTTGGAACTTTAAAAAATATTTTTACAGGAAAATCAATAGTTGATGGAGAGATGTATGAAGAGTTAGAAGATACTCTAGTGCAATCAGATATAGGAATTGAGATGACTTTGAAAATAGTTAAAGATTTAAAAGCTGAGGTAAAAGCAAGAGGAGTTAAAAATCCTGAAGATGTTTACCCTGTTTTAAAAGATGTTCTAGAAAGTTACTTAATAACAGAAAATACAGATTTAGATATTCAGCCTGGAAGAATGAATGTTATCTTAGTAGTTGGAGTAAATGGTGTAGGAAAAACAACTACGATAGGAAAAGTAGCATCAAAGTTAGTAAAAGATGGTAAAAAAGTTGTTATAGGTGCAGCAGATACATTTAGAGCTGCAGCAGTTGAACAGCTAGAAGAGTGGGCTAAAAGAGCTGGAGCAGAGCTTGTAAAACATCCTGATGGTGCGGATCCAGGAGCTGTAGTATTTGATACTCTGAAAGCTGGAGAGGATAAAAATGCAGATGTTGTAATAATAGACACTGCAGGAAGATTACATAATAAAAATAATCTAATGAAAGAGTTAGAGAAAATAAATAATATTATAAAGAAAAAAATAGGTGATCAGCCTTATGAATCTATATTAGTTTTAGATGGAACAACTGGACAAAATGGACTGACTCAAGCAAGAGTGTTTAATGAAGTAACACAGTTAACAGGATTTGTTGTAACTAAACTAGATGGAACAGCTAAAGGTGGAATTTTATTTAGTATCTCTGAAGAGCTTAAAAAACCTATAAAGTATATAGGTGTTGGTGAAGGAATAGAGGATTTAAGAGAATTTAATAGTAAAGAGTACATACAAGCAATTTTTGACTAATATATTAAAAAAAAAAGAATTTCTGTTGTAAATATATATAAAATTTGTTAATATATAGTTGAAAATTATGAGCACTATTACAGTATGATTAAAAAAGTGCGATTTTATTTAATAAAAATCAAGGAGGACTTAGAGTGAGCATTATAGTTCAAATTAAAGAAAAAGCAAAAACTTTAGGAAACAAAATAGTTCTTCCTGAGGCTACTGATGAGAGAGTAATCAGAGCAGCTGCAGGAGTAGTTGAGGAGAAGTTGGGAACTCCTGTATTAATAGGAGAAGTAGAAGTAATTGAAAAATTCGCTGCAAACCTAGGAGTATCTTTAGAGGGTGTTGAAGTAATCGATCCAAAGACTACTGAAAAGTTATCTTCTTATGTAGAAAAACTTTGTGAGTTAAGAGCAAAAAAAGGAATGACTCCAGAAGAAGCAGAAAGATTATTAACAACAGATGTTAACTTCTTTGGTGCTATGATGGTTAAAATGGGAGATGTAGCTGGAATGGTTTCAGGATCAGATTCACCTACAGCAAACGTATTAAGAGCTGGATTACAAGTTGTTGGAACTAAAGCAGGAGTAAAAACTGTATCATCAGTATTCTTAATGGAATTAAAGCATAACATAGAAACTTATGGAGAAATCTTAGTATTCGGTGACTGTGCTGTAATACCAGAACCAACTTCAGAGCAATTAGCTGATATCGCTTCAGAAGCAGCAATAACAGCAGCTACAGTTGCAGGTTTAGATCCAAAAGTTGCACTTATGTCATTCTCTACAAAAGGATCTGCAAAGCATGATTCAGTAGATGTTGTAAAAAGAGCAGGAGAAATATTAAGAGAAAGAAATGCAGAGTTCGCATTTGAGGAAGAGTTACAAGCTGACGCGGCTTTAGTTGCAGCAGTAGGATTAAAGAAAGCTCCAGAATCAAAAGTAGCAGGACATGCAAACGTATTAATATTCCCTAACTTAGCAGCAGGAAATATCGGATACAAATTAGTTCAAAGATTAGCTAATGCAGAAGCTTACGGTCCTTTAATTCAAGGATTAGCAGCTCCAATTAACGATTTGTCAAGAGGATGTTCAGTTAAAGATATCGTAGACTTAACTGCAATAACTTCAGTTCAAGCAGGAAAGTAATCGTCTAAATAAAATTAAGGTTAAAAATCAGTGAGAGTGGCTCTCTCACTGAGTAAAATAAATTATAAAATAAAAATTAAGGTGGTAAATTTAATGAAAGTTTTAGTTATTAACTGTGGTAGTTCTTCTCTAAAGTACCAATTATTAAACCCTGAGTCTGGAGAGCTTTTCGCAATCGGACTTTGTGAGAGAATCGGAATCGAAGGATCAAAAATGGAATATGAAACTCCAGCAAACGACTTCGAAATCGAAATAAAAGAAGCTATGCCTACTCATAAGGAAGCTTTAGAATTAGTAATAAAAGCTATTACTAATCCAGAGTACGGAGTAATCAAATCTGTAGAAGAAATAGATGCTATCGGTCATAGAGTTGTACATGGAGGAGAAAAGTTCGCTTCATCTGTATTAGTAACTCCAGAAGTTATGGATGCAATGGAAGAGTGTTCAGAGTTAGCTCCATTACATAACCCTGCAAACTTATTAGGAATCAGAACAATGCAAGAGTTAATGCCTGGAAAACCAAACGTAGGAGTATTCGATACGTCATTCCACCAAACTATGCCTCAAGAAGCTTACATGTATGCATTACCATATGCAGATTACACAGAGTTAAAAGTTAGAAAGTACGGATTCCACGGAACATCTCATAAGTTCGTTTCAGGAGTAGCTCAAGAGTTATTAGGAAACCCTGCTGAATCAAAAATAATCGTATGTCACTTAGGAAACGGTGGATCAGTATCTGCAGTTAAAAATGGTGTATGTATCGATACAACAATGGGATTAACTCCATTACAAGGTATAATGATGGGAACTAGATGTGGAGATATCGATCCAGCAGCAGTTTTATTCATCAAAAACAAAAGAGGATTATCTGATAAAGAGATGGACGACAGAATGAACAAGCAATCTGGAATCTTAGGAGTATTCGGAGAGTCATCAGACTGTAGAGATATGGAAATGGCAGCAGCAGCAGGAAATGAAAGAGCTTTATTAGCTGAAAACATGTTCGCTTACAAAATCAGAGGATATGTAGGAAACTATGCTGCACAAATGGGTGGAGTAGACGCAATTTGCTTCACTGGAGGAATTGGAGAGAATTCTGGAAAAACTAGAGAAGATGTTTTAAGAGGATTAGAGTTCTTAGGACTTGAGTTAGATAAAGAAGTTAACTCTAAGAGACAAAAAGGAAACGTTCTTTTAACTAAAGAAACTTCAAAAGTAAAAGCTTTCAAAATTCCTACAAATGAAGAGTTAGTAATAGCTAGAGATACTTACGAAATTGTAAACTCTACAAAGTAGTTCGTATCGAAAGTTGTTTAAAAAATAAACATATTAGTCAGTAAAAATTATATTTGGTTGAATTAGTTTAAAAATTTCTTAAAAAAACTTAGAAGTTTAATTGACAATTTAAAGTAATATTCGTAAAATAGAGTTAACTTTAGAGTCAATTAAAAAAGGGAGGACAATTCAAATGGCTAAAAAAATGCAAACTATGGACGGAAACCAAGCTGCAGCATATGCATCATATGCTTTTACAGAAGTAGCAGGAATCTATCCAATAACTCCATCATCGCCAATGGCTGAGTACACTGACGAGTGGGCATCAAGAGGAATGAAAAACATGTTTGGAGTTCCAGTTAAAGTTGTTGAAATGCAATCAGAGGCAGGAGCAGCAGGAACAGTTCACGGATCGTTACAAGCAGGAGCTTTAACAACTACATATACAGCATCTCAAGGGTTACTATTAAAAGTTCCTAACATGTACAAAATAGCTGGAGAGTTATTACCATCAGTTATACATGTATCAGCGAGAGCATTAGCAGCACAAGCATTATCAATCTTCGGAGATCACCAAGACGTTTACGCAGCTAGACAGACTGGATTTGCTATGTTATTTGAAAGCTCAGTACAAGAAGTAATGGATTTATCAGGAGTTGCTCACTTAGCAGCAATTAAATCTAGAGTACCTTTCATGAATATATTTGATGGATTCAGAACTTCACATGAAATTCAAAAAGTTGAAGTAATGGATTTTGAGGTATTTAAAGGTTTAGTTGATATGGACGCTATAAAAGCATTCAGAGAAAGAGCATTAAATCCTGAGCATCCAGTAACAAAAGGAACAGCTCAAAACGATGATATTTACTTCCAAACAAGAGAAGTACAAAATAAATTCTACGACGCAGTACCTGCTATTGTAGCTGGTTACATGGAAGAAATTTCTAAAGTAACAGGAAGAGATTATAAGCCATTTAACTATTATGGAGCAGCAGATGCAGAGCATATTGTTATCGCTATGGGATCTGTTTGTGAAACATTAATAGAAACTGTTGATTACTTAGTAGCAAAGGGAGAAAAAGTAGGACTTATAAATGTACATTTATACAGACCATTCTCAGCTGAGTACTTCTTCAATGTATTCCCTAAGACAGTTAAGAAAATTGCTGTATTAGATAGAACAAAAGAGCCTGGATCATTAGGAGAGCCATTATACATGGACGTAAGAGGACTATTCTACGGAATGGAAAACGCTCCAGTAATCGTAGGTGGAAGATATGGATTATCTTCTAAGGATACAACTCCAGCACAAATGAAAGCTGTATTCGACAACTTAAAGAAAGATGAGCCAAAGAATGGATTCGTAGTAGGTATTAACGATGACGTTACTTTCAACTCATTAGAAGTAGGACCACACATTGAAACAGGAGCAGAAGGTGTAAGAGAATGCTTATTCTTCGGACTTGGATCAGATGGAACAGTTGGAGCTAACAAAAACTCAATTAAGATCATTGGAGATAAAACAGATTTATATGCACAAGGATACTTTGCATACGATTCAAAAAAATCTGGAGGATCAACTAGATCTCACTTAAGATTTGGAAAGAACCCAATTAAATCAACTTACTTAGTATCAGCTCCTAACTTCGTAGCTTGTTCAGTACCAGCGTACTTAACTCAATACGATATGATCAGCGGATTAAAGCAAGGTGGAACATTCCTACTAAACTGTGTATGGGATAAAGATGAGGTTGTTGCTCACTTACCAAATTCAGTTAAGAAAACTTTAGCAGAAAAGAATGCTAAGTTCTATATTATAAATGCTAATAAGCTAGCTACAGAAATTGGATTATCAGGAAGAACTAATACAATAATGCAATCAGCATTCTTTAAATTAGCTGACGTTATTCCATTCGAGGATGCACAAAGCTATATGAAGCAATATGCGGAAAAATCTTACGCTAAGAAAGGTGACGCTATTGTTAAGATGAACTACGAGGCTATCGATAAGGGAGCTGGAGAGTTAGTTGAAATAGCTGTTGATTCTGCATGGGCTAACTTAACAACAGAAGTTGTAGCAGAGGATAAAGGAGCTTGCTCTTGTACAGGATGCGGATGTGGAACTTCAACTAAGTTAGAATCATTCGTAGAGAAGATTGCGAAGCCAATAAATGCTTTACAAGGAGAAAACTTACCAGTTTCTACATTCTTAGGATATGAGGATGGAACATTTGAGAACGGTACAACTGCTTTTGAGAAAAGAGGAGTTGCAGTAAACGTTCCTGAGTGGAAAACTGAAAACTGTATCCAATGTAACCAATGTTCATATGTTTGTCCACATGCAGTTATCAGACCATTCTTAATGACAGCTGAGGAAAAAGCAGGAGCACCAAATGAGTTAAAAACAAAAACTCCAATTGGAAAAGGTTTAGAAGGATTAGAGTATAAGATTCAAGTATCTCCATTAGATTGTACAGGATGTGGATTATGTGCGAACGTATGTCCAGCTAAAGAGAAAGCTTTAGTAATGGTACCAATCGGACAAGAGGTTGAAAAAGGAGAGCAAGAAAATGCAGACTACCTATTCAACAAAGTTACTTACAAAGATAACTTAATGCCAAAATCATCAGTAAAAGGATCACAATTTGCACAACCATTATTCGAGTTCCACGGAGCTTGTGGAGGATGTGGAGAGACTCCTTATATTAAAGCAATAACTCAACTGTTTGGAGACAGAATGATGATAGCTAACGCTACAGGATGTTCTTCAATCTATGGAGGATCAGCACCTTCAACTCCATACACAACAAATAGCTGTGGAGAAGGTCCATCATGGGCTAACTCATTATTCGAGGATAACGCAGAGTTTGGATATGGAATGGCAACTGCCGTTGAAGCTATGAGAGATAGAATTGCAACAATTATGGAAGAAAACATGAACAATGTTTCTGAAGAGATTGCAGCAATGTTCGCTGAATGGATTGCTAATAGAGCAGATGGAAACAAAACAAAAGAGATAAGAAATAGATTAGTACCAGCTTTAGAAGCTTGTAACTGTGCAGTATCAGCTGAACTTTTAGAGTTAAAGCAATACATCGTTAAGAAATCACAATGGATATTTGGAGGAGACGGATGGGCTTATGACATCGGTTACGGAGGATTAGACCACGTTTTAGCTTCTTCAGATGACGTTAACGTTTTAGTAATGGATACAGAAATCTATTCTAACACTGGAGGACAAGCATCTAAGTCAACTCAAACAGGAGCGGTAGCGAAATTCGCAGCTGCAGGAAAACCTAATAAGAAGAAAGATTTAGCTGCAATAGCTATGTCTTATGGACATATCTATGTTGCACAAGTATCTATGGGAGCTAACCAAGCTCAATACTTAAAAGCAATCGCTGAAGCTGAGGCTTATCCAGGACCATCATTAATCATAGCTTATGCACCTTGTATAAGTCATGGATTAAAGAACGGAATGGGTAACAGTCAGCTTGAGATGAAGAGAGCTACTGAGTGTGGATACTGGCCAATCTTCAGATACAATCCATTATTAGAAGTAGAAGGTAAAAACCCACTTCAAATTGATTGTAAAGAACCAAACTGGGATAACTATAATGACTACTTAATGGGAGAGGTAAGATATGCTACTTTAGCTAAATCTCAACCAGAGCATGCATCAGTACTGTTTGCTAAGAATAAGTCAGAATCTCAAAGAAGATGGAGACAATACCAAAGACTTGCATCATTAGACTTCACATCAGAAGCTAAGTAATTCTTTGAACTATAGAGATAAGGTAGAGATACCTTATCTCTTTTTTTATCCAAAACTTTTTTGTAAATTAACGTATAATTTGATATAATTAAAAGTAAGTAGTTAAAAAGAGAGGGTGAAAAAATGAAGATATCTGTTGCAATGATAACCTTTAATGAAGAGAAGATTTTAAGAAAAACTTTAGAATCAGTTAAAGAGTTAGCAGATGAGATAGTTATTGTTGATAGTGGATCTACTGATTCAACAGAAGCGATAGCAAAAGAGTTTGGGGTAAAGTTTCACACTGAATCTTGGAAAGGATATGGACCTCAAAGAAATTCAGCTATAGAAAAATGTAGTGGAACTTGGATTTTAAATATAGATGCTGATGAAGAGATTTCAGAAGAGTTAAAAAGAAAGATAAAAGAGATAGTTGAGGATAGAAGTAATTCCAAAGATATATTTAAAATCAATAGATTATCAGTTTGCTTTGGAAAAGAGTTAAAACATGGTGGTTGGGGAACTTCTTATGCTGTTAGATTATTTAGAAAAGGTTCGGGAAAATTTAATGATAATACCGTACATGAATCTTTTGAAACAGATAAAAAAATCTATAAGATAGATGAAGATATTCTGCATCATTCTTATTTAACAATGGAAGATTATTTTAATAGATTTAATAGATATACAACAGAGGGTGCAAAAGATTATTATAAAAAAGGTAAAAAAGTTAGTGTTTTTGATATCGCTGTGAATCCATTTTATAAATTTATAAGAATGTATATATTTAGATTGGGATTTTTAGATGGAGTGGAAGGATTTGTTATAGCATCAACAAGCTCGTTGTATTCGATGATAAAATACTTTAAATTGAGGGAGATGTATAAAAATGGCTCGTACTTACAAGAGAATAATAATAGCAAGAACAGATAAAATAGGCGATTTAATTTTATCAATCCCAAGTTTTTTTATGGTAAAAAAAATGTATCCAGATGCAGAGATAACTTTGTTGGTTAGAAATTATAATTACAATATTGTAAAAAGTTTACCATATATAAATAGAGTTGTTCAAATAGATAGATATAGACAAAAAGAGTTGCTAGAAAAGATTGAATATTTTAATGCAGATGTATTTATTGCTTTATATGTTGATGATTTTGTAATGCAATTAGCAAAAGCGAGTAAAGCTAAATTAAAAATAGGACCTTTGTCAAAATTAAAATCATTTTTTACTTTTAACAAAGGTGTTCTTCAAAAAAGATCAAAGTCTATTAAGCATGAAGCTGAATATAATTTAGATTTAATAAAAAAGTTAGATAAGAAACTCTTTGAGGAGAGGTTTGAGATAAATACAGCTATTTATTTAGATAAAAGTAATATTGAATCAGCAGAGCAGTTCTTTAAAGATAATAATATAGGTAAAAAAGTGTTAGTTGTAAATCCATTTATGGGAGGATCAGCTAAAAATATAAGTGATGATCAATATGCTCAACTTTTGACAAAACTTATAGATAGAGAAAAAGATTTAGACGTTATTATAACTGCACATATATCTGATGAAGATAGAGGACTGAGTTTAATTGAAAAAATTGGTAGAGAGAGAATCTATTTATTTGCTAATGGAGGAGAGTTATTAAATATTGGAGCGGTTATAGATAAATCTAAAGTTTATTTTGGAGGTTCAACAGGACCGACACATATAGCTGGTTCTTTACAAAAAAGTATAGTTGCCTTATACCCTAAAAAACCATCACAAAGCCCAACAAGATGGGGAGTATTTGGAAATGATGATGTAACTTATATAATTCCTGATGAAAATAGCAAAGAAAATTACAAGCACAAAAACTTTGATTCGTATAACGAGGAGATTGAAGAAAGAATAATTACAGAGATAATAAAAAGATTGGAGAGATAATAGTGAAAATATTGATTATACATACAGCTTTTATTGGAGATATAGTGTTATCGACTCCTTTACTAAAAAGAATAAAAGATGTTTATCCAGAAGCGAAGATTACATATGTGACAACTCCAGTAGGTGCTAGTATATTAAGAAACAATGAAAATATAACAGAGATTATTGAATATGATAAGAGAGGGGTTCATTCAGGAGTTAAAGGTCTTATTGCGCTAGGAAGAAGATTGAGATATGAAAACTTTAATTTGGTTTTAACACCTCATAGATATCTACGTAGTTCAATTTTATCTTGGTTGACGAGATCACCTAAAAGGGTTGGATATAATACAGCAAGTGGGGCGGTATTATTTACAAAGAGAATAAAATATGATAAAAGTAAACATGAAGTGGAAAAATTACTTTCTTTTTTAGGAGAGTTACCTGAAAATTTAAGAGAGTCTTATCCAATAGAGTTGTACCCAAGTAAAAAAGATATTCAAAAGGTAGATGATATTTGGAAAGAAAATAGATTGATAGATAAAGATGTAGTAGCAGTTGCTCCTGGAAGTAAATGGTTTACTAAAAAATGGCCTTTAGAATATTTCAATAAAGTTATTGATCTGTTGGTTGCAAACAATAAAAAAGTTGTAATCATAGGCGGAAGAGATGAGATGCTTTTAAATGTACATGCACCTTCTGGAGTGGTTGATTTGAGAGGAAAAACCACTCTTTTAGAATTAGCAGAAGTTTTAAAAAGGTCAAAAGTAGTATTAACAAATGATTCATCACCTATACATATAGCTTCAGCTTTTAAAAATACAAAGATAATAGCTTTGTTTGGACCAACTGTAAAAGCATTCGGCTTCTTCCCTTGGAGTAAAAATAGTGAAGTTTTAGAAGTGGAAAATTTATCTTGTAGACCTTGTGCTATCCATGGTGGAAACAAATGTCCTAAAGGGCATTTCAAATGTATGTTAGATCTAAAGCCAGAAGTGGCATTTGATAAAATTTTAGCATCTTTAAAGAGGTAATTTATGGAGAAGGTAATTTGTAACAATTCTATAAATTTTAATCTGCCCAATAAAATTAAAAATAAAGAATACACAGTTTTAAAAGTTCTAAAAGATGATAAAAGAAGTCAGGTTCTTTTAATAGAGGTTGATGAAGAAAAATATGTTTATAAAGTGCCAAGAGAAAAAAATAGAAGAGTTTGGCAAAGAGTTTTATCTATTTTTAGAGGCAGTGAAAGTAGAAGAGAGTATAAAAATTGCTTGAGAATAAGTAACTTAGGATTCAGGGGAGCCACTCCAATTATGTATTGGGAAAAAAGATTTTTTGGGATGTCTTTTGATTCATTTTTTGTAAGCTCTTATTTGGAGGGAAGACCAGCAACAGTGAGAGACCTTTCTTTAGTAAAGAATGAATTAGAAAAAATTCATAAAAAAGGGTATCTGCATGGTGATTCACAACTTGATAATTTTATGATTTTAAAAGAGGAAGTTTATTTAATAGATGTAAAACTAATAAGAAATAAATATGCTAAAGCAGGGGAGGCATATGAATTTATATATTTAGAGGAAAGTTGTCATAAAGAGATAGATATATATGATAAAACAACTGTAAGCTATAAATTAGCAAAATATTTAAATAGTTACCTGCATTGGATTGGAAGAGTAAAAAAAGCAATTCGAGGAAAGGAAAGATAAATTGAGAGTTTTAATTATAAGACTTAGTTCAATAGGGGACGTGATACTAACAACACCTGTATTGAAAGAATTGAAAAAAAAATATCCGAATATAGTTATAGATTTTTTAGTTATGGAAAACTTTAAAGATTCTATATCAGGGTGTCCTTACATAGATAATTTGATATTATTTAACAAAAAAAAGCATGATGGGCTAAAAAATATGATAGCCTTTGGTAAAGAGTTGAAAAAAAATAATTATGATTATGTATTCGATTTACACTCGAAAGTGAGATCGAAAATAATTAGTAGTACGATAGGTTCTAAGGTATATACTTATAAAAAAAGAGGTTTTTTAAAAACAATATTGGTAAAAACAAAAGCTATAAAATATAAAGTTGATAATACAATAATAAAAAATTACTTTGGAGCTTTTAAAGTATTAGGATTAGAATATAATGGTGAAGATTTGACATTTGGTTTCGAGAAGAGAGATGTGGAAAAATTAGAAGCATTATGTTTAGAATATGAAAATGTTCCGATGATTGCCCCAGGCGCATCAAAGGAAACTAAGAAGTGGACAAAAGAAGGGTTTGCAGAATTATCAAAACTACTTTATAATAAATATGGGAAAAAACCTATTATTATAGGTTCTGGTGCTGAATATGAAATGTGTGAAAAAATAAAAGAGTTGAGTGGTGGATTAGCGATAAATTTAGCAGGAAAATTAAATCTTAAAGAGAGTGGAGCATTACTTTCAAAAGCTAAATTTTTAGTAACTAATGACTCGGGACCTTTTCATATTGCAAGAGGAGTTAAGTGTCCAACGTTTGTAATTTTTGGACCAACTAGCCCAGAGATGTTTGAATATGATGAAAATAATAGATTGATCTATTTAAATGAAGCTTGTTCACCTTGTAGTTTGCACGGAGATAAAACTTGTCCGCAAAAACATTTTAATTGTATGAGAAAACTAAGTGCAGCAAGGGTTATGGAGATAATAGAAAAAAATGGGAGGTAGTTGAAATGGCAAAAAAGTCAGTAGAAACAACAGATAAGTCAAAAGCATTAGAGACGGCGTTAAAGCAAATTAGAAAAGACTTTGGTGATGGTTCAATAATGAAGCTAGGTGAAAACCAAGCAATGAGTATTGAAGTGATTTCAACAGGAAGTATTAATTTAGATTTGGCCCTTGGAATAGGTGGAGTACCTAGAGGGAGGATTATAGAAGTTTATGGAGCTGAGAGTTCGGGAAAAACAACGATAGCACTACATGTGGTAGCTCAAGCTCAAAAAATGGGTGGAGTTGCAGCTTTTATAGATGCTGAGCATGCTTTAGACCCTGTTTATGCAAAAGCTTTAGGAGTAGATGTAGATGAATTACTAATATCTCAACCAGATTTTGGAGAGCAAGCTTTAGAGATTGCAGATATGTTAGTTAGATCAGGTGCCATTGATATAATAGTAGTCGATTCAGTAGCAGCACTAGTTCCAAAAGCAGAGATAGATGGAGAGATGTCAGATCAACAGATGGGACTTCAAGCTAGACTTATGTCAAAAGCTTTAAGAAAATTAACTGGATCAATAAATAAATCAAAAACAACGATGATATTTATAAACCAAGTTAGAGATAAAATTGGTGGATTTAGTTTTGGTCCACAAACAACTACTACTGGTGGAAAGGCTTTAAAGTTCTACTCTTCAGTTAGAATGGAAGTAAAAAGAATCGGAAGTGTAAAACAAGGTGAAGAGATAATAGGAAATGAAACAGTAGTAAAAGTAACTAAGAATAAAGTAGCTCCTCCATTTAAAGAAGCTAAATTCCAAATTATGTATGGAAAAGGTATTTCTAGAGTTGGTGAAATAATGGATATGGCTTTAGACAATGATATAGTAGCAAAATCAGGTGCTTGGTTTAGTTTTGGAGATATTAGATTAGGTCAAGGAAAAGAAAATGTAAAAGCTAGATTAGAGACTGAGCCAGAATTATTAGCAGCTATTGAAGAGAAAGTAAATCAACTTTTAGAGAAAAAGACTATTGTAGTTCATTCATCAGAAGGAGAGGAAAATATTGAAGCTGAAGAGATTGTTGAAGAATAATTATCTCTTTGAAAATGGCTTGAATATTGGATTAAATAATGAAATAGTAAATAAATATGATTTGAAAAAGAGAGAGGAGCTATCTCACGAGGAATACTTACAAGTGTTAGAGTTAGCTGCTCTCTCTACTTCATATTATTACTTAGCCAAAAGAGATTATAGTAAAAAAGAGATTTATACGAAGCTCGTACAAAAATATTGGGAAAAATCAGTAGTTTTGAAAGTTATAAAATTGTTGGAAGAGTTAGAGTATATTAATGATTTAGAGTTTGCTCAAAATTTTGTAAAGAATAGAAAAGGTGCAAGAAAAAAACTTGAGTATGATTTAAAGTTGAAAGGTATTTCATCAGAGATAATAAAAGAGAGTTTAAATTATTATGAAAGTGATGATGAGTTAGAGGAGTTATCAAAAGCTTGGGATAAGCTTGGAGCTAAAGATGAACAAAAGAAAATAGCTTCATTGATGAGAAAAGGCTATTCTTACGGAGATATAAAAAAAATTATTACTAGAAAACAGGAGGAAGAATGTTAACGCTATTAAAAGTTACACTTGCAGCACTACTTAAGTTTACATATATAACTATATTTGAATCTAGAAAAATAAAGAAGATGTCTAGTGAAAAAGCTCCGTTAGAGGCAAGGAAAGTCTTAAGAGAACATTTGTGTAGAGGGTTGATTAAAGCTGCTAAAATTGATTTAGAAGTTGTTTATTTAGATGAAAAAGCATACAGAAAATTGAAAAGAGAAGATGGAATAGTTGTAGTAGCGAATCATGAAAGTAACTTAGATATTCCAGTTTTAGTTGTTGCATTAGATTTACCTTTAGGATTTGTAGCCAAAAAAGAGATGGAAAATTGGCCTTTTTACTCTATGTGGATGAAAATGAGTAAATGTATATTTTTAGATAGATCAAATCCAAGAGAGGGAATTAAAAGTATAAAAAAAGCTGTAGGTATAGTTAAACAAGGTTATCCAACGGTTATATTTCCAGAAGGAGAAAGAACACTCACAGGAAATATGGGTACTTTCAAAAAAGGAAGCTTTAAATTAGCTACAGAAACTGATGGAATTATACTGCCAGTAACTATTGATGGAACTTTTTTTGTTCAAAATAGAAAAAATGTAAGAATTAATCCTAATCAGAAGGTGAGAGTAACTGTAGGAAAACCGATAGATTTGAAGAAAATGTACTTAGAAAATAATAAAAATTTGAGTGAGATTGTTCAAGAATTGGTAGCTAATCAAAAAATTGCAAAAAATAATTAAAAAATAACCACTAAATTAGTGTAAATTTAACCGTTAAAAAGTCTGGAAAAGTTTGACACTAATTATTATTTATGCTATAATTTCCTTGAAAATTAAGTGAAGCTTAACAGAGCTTTCACCAAAAATATAAGTGGAATATATATAAATTATAATCCATTCAGGAGGAAACAAAGATGGAAAACTTACAATCTTACTGGTCAGATTTCAAAGGAAACTTATGGAAGAAAGAAATTAATGTTAGAGATTTCATTCAAAACAACTACACACCATACACTGGTGACGAAGCTTTCTTAGCAGGAGCTACTGAGAACACAAAAGCTGTTTGGTCAAAATTAACAGAAATGTTCAAAGTTGAAATTGCAAAAGGAGTTTACGATGCAGAAACTAGAACTCCACAAGCTATCGACACTTATGGACCTGGGTACATCTCAAAAGAAAACGAATCAATCGTTGGATTACAAACAGATGCACCATTAAAGAGAGGTATTTATCCAAAAGGTGGATTAAGAATGGTTGAAAACTCTCTTAATGCTTACGGATATGAAATTGATCCAATAACTAAAGAGATATTCTCAAGATATAGAAAAACTCATAACGAAGGAGTTTTCTCAGCATATACTGAAGATATGATGGCTGTAAGAAGATCAGGAATCGTAACTGGATTACCAGATGCTTACGGAAGAGGAAGAATAATCGGAGACTACAGAAGAGTAGCTCTATACGGAGTAGATAGATTAATTCAAGAGAGAAAGTTTGAGTTAAAGAAAGCTGAAGCTCCAGAATTAACTGAAGAAATAATCAGAAAAAGAGAAGAGATCACTGAGCAAATTAACGCATTAAAATTATTCGTAAAAATGTGTGCTTCTTACGGATTTGACGTTACAAAGCCAGCTACAAACGCTAAAGAAGCTGTACAATGGGTATACTTTGCATACTTAGCAGCAACTAAAGATCAAGATGGAGCTGCAATGTCAGTTGGAAGAACTGCTACATTCTTAGATATCTTCATCGAAAGAGACTTAGCTAAAGGATTAATCACTGAAACTGAAGCTCAAGACTTAATCGACCAATTTATCATAAAATTAAGAATCATCAGATTCTTAAGAACTCCAGAGTACAATGAGTTATTCTCAGGAGACCCTACTTGGGTAACAGAAGCTTTAGGAGGAGAAGGAGTAGATGGAAGAACTTTAGTTTCTAAAACTGCGTTCAGATACTTAAATACTCTTTACAACTTAGGACCAGCTCCAGAGCCAAACTTAACAGTATTATGGTCACAAAAATCTCCAGAAAACTGGAAGAACTTCTGTGCTAAAGTTTCAATAGATACATCAGCTATCCAATACGAAAATGATGATTTAATGAGACCAGACTTAGGTGACGATTATGGAATCGCTTGTTGTGTTTCTCCAATGAAAATAGGAAAGCAAATGCAATTCTTCGGAGCTAGAGTAAACTTACCAAAAGCTTTATTATATGTAATCAACGGAGGAAGAGATGAGAAGTCAGGAGCACAAGTTGCACCTAAATTCGAAGGAATCACTTCTGAGTACTTAGATTTCGATGAAGTTATGGAAAAGTATGACTTAATGTTAAAATGGTTAGCAGGAGTATACATCAACGCTCTTAAAGTTATCCACTACATGCACGATAAGTATTCTTACGAAGCATTCGAAATGTCACTTCATGATGTAGATGTTTTAAGAACTCAAGCATCAGGAATCGCTGGATTATCAATCGTTGCTGACTCATTAGCAGCTATTAGAGATACAAAAGTAAGAGTAATCAGAGATGAAAGAGGAATCGCTGTTGACTTCGAAAGAGAAGGAGAATTCGTAGCATTCGGAAACAACGATGACAATACAGATAAATTAGCAGTTGAGATTATGGAAAAGTTCATGAACTACATCAGAACACATGACACTTACAGAAACTCAAAAGCAACTCAATCTATCCTAACAATTACTTCAAACGTAGTTTACGGAAAGAAAACAGGAACTACTCCATGTGGAAGACCAGCAGGAACTCCATTCTCTCCAGGAGCTAACCCAATGAACGGAAGAGATAAGAGAGGAGCTGTAGCAGCACTTGCTTCAGTAGCTAAGTTACCATTCCACCATGCAGAAGATGGAATTTCTTACACATTCGCTATCACTCCAGGAGCTTTAGGAAAATCTAGAGAAGAAAGAGTAGAGAACTTAGTAGGATTAATGGATGGATACTTTACAGCTGATGGAGGACAACATTTAAATGTTAACGTGTTCGACAAGGCTTTATTAGAGGATGCAATGGCTAACCCTGAGAAGTACCCTCAATTAACAATCAGAGTTTCTGGATACGCAGTTAACTTTGTAAGATTAACAAAAGAGCAACAATTAGACGTTATTTCAAGAACAATTAACGGAAATATGTAATTAATAAAGTAATATAAAGGATGTGCTAAGAAATGAAAAAGGGATTTATACACTCACACGAGAGTTTTGGAACTGTAGATGGACCAGGTATTAGATATGTTGTATTTACTCAAGGGTGTCCTTTGAGATGTAAATATTGTCATAACTGTGATACTTGGAAAAAAGAGGATGCGAAATCTCTAGAGACTCCTGAAGAAACATTCTTAGAAATCTGTAAATATAAAAACTTTATAAAAAAAGGAGGAGTTACGGTTACCGGTGGTGACCCGTTAACTCAACCTGAGTATGTAAAGGAACTATTGAGATTATGTAAAAAAGAAGGGATACATACAGCGATTGATACTTCAGGGTATCTATTCAATGATAAAGTTAAAGAAGCTTTAGAGTATGCAGATCTAATTTTACTAGATATAAAATCAATAGATTCAGTACAATATAAAGAGTTAACTGGTGTAGATTTAGAACCTACTTTACAATTTGCAAAGTATTTAAAAGAGATTGGAAAGCCAATGTGGGTAAGACACGTTGTTGTTCCAGGAATCACTGATAATGATGAGTTGTTAGAAAAACTAGCTGACTACTTGAAAGATTTTGATAATCTAGAAAAGGTAGAAGTTTTACCATACCACTCTTTAGGAGAGTACAAGTGGCAAAAAGTTGGTTTAGAATATCCTTTAAAAGGTGTTGAGCAACTTTCAGCAGAGAGATTTGAAAATGCTAAAAATATATTTAGAAGTAGAGGTTTATCAGTTAAATAGTAAAGTTTTAGCTACCTTAGAGCAAGTTTGTTCTAAGGTAGTTTTTTATATATTTTAATAAAAAATATGGTATAATTAAGTAAAAAAAGAAGGAGAGTTCAATGATAATATTAGGAATAGAAACATCTTGTGATGAAACGTCGATATCTGTTTTAAAAGATGGTAAAGAGGTTTTATCTAATAATATCTCTTCTCAAATAGATATACATAAAGAGTATGGAGGAGTTGTACCAGAGATAGCTTCAAGACATCATATAAAAAATATAGCTACAATACTAGAGGAAAGTTTAGAAGAAGCAAAAATAACAATGGATGATGTGGACTACATAGCTGTAACATATGCACCGGGATTGATTGGAGCTTTACTTGTAGGAATATCTTTTGCTAAAGGGTTATCATATGGGCATGATATTCCGCTTATTCCAGTTCATCATATTAAAGCTCATATATATGGAAACTTTATAGAACATGATATAGAGTTACCATGTATCGCTTTGGTGGTATCTGGAGGACATACAAATATAGTCTATATTGATGAGCAACACAATTTTATAAATCTAGGAGCAACACTAGATGATGCTGTTGGAGAAAGTTATGATAAAGTAGCTAGAGTTATGGGAATTGGATATCCAGGTGGACCTATAGTTGATAAGCTATATTATAAAGGTAATAAAGATGCACTCAAGATTCCAGAACCAAAAGTGGATGGATATGATTTTAGTTTCTCAGGGATAAAAACATCAGTGATAAATGCTGTCAATAAAGCTAGAATGAAAGGTGAAGATTTTAAACCAGAAGATTTATCTGCTTCATTCCAAGAGAAAGTTGTAGATATTCTTTGTAAAAAAACTTTGAAAGCTGTTAAAGATAAAGGTGTAAAGCAAGTTGTAATAGCTGGAGGAGTGGCAGCGAATTCATTACTTAGAAGTGAATTAACTAAGAGAGCAGAAAAAATAGGAGTGAAGGTAAATTATCCTTCGATGTCTTATTGTACTGATAATGCAGCTATGATAGCAGCAGCAGCTTATTACAAATTGAATTATGGAAAAGGTGAAATTTTTGCAGATTTAACTTTGAATGGAAAAGCTACATTAGATATAATGAAAGATTAGAAAATACCCCAAATTTTGGGGTATTTTAATTTTTAT
>JBOFRT010000050.1:0-27939 GCA_051651165.1 Cetobacterium sp. | reverse complement strand
TGAGACTAGATTCATACACTTTTAATACTTATATTCAAAAGGTTACTTTTGATACTAGATGAGAATAGATTTAGATTAGAATTAATCAATCTACTCAGTACAACCACAGCAATACAAAAGAGAGTCCATGTGGACTCTCTTTTATATATTTATTTCATTATAGTGCTAAATTAATTATGATAATTTACTTCTTATACTTAATAGATTATTCTCTTCTTCCTGAGTTAGAATATTTCCTTTTATCATATTAATTATTAACGAAATTATTTTTTGTTGTTTTGCTCCTTTAGTTGTCAACAATTCTTCAAGATATATAATTATTTCTGCTGATATATCTTCTGAAACTTCATTTCCAAATCTAGAGTCACATAGCTCACCTAGTGCATAAATACAATTTTCTGTTAATTCTTTATGAGCTGTTTTATCTAATAAATTTTTTATTAAATATATTAAATTTGTTAAATTTTCTGGTGAAATAGATCCAATTTTTTCTCTTGTTCCTATTTTAGCTATTGACCAAACCAATCTTATATTTTTTCCTATCTCTTCAATTTGAGTATCTTTTAAAACATTTTCTAAATGCTTTAAGGCATTTTTAGAATATCCCACTTTACCTATCGATGTTATTAAATCCTCTTGGATATTTAATGTATACGGAATATTTAACAAGTACAATAGATGGCCTTCGCTATAATCTCTTTGTAATTTTCCTAAAGCTATAACACATTCTTTTATGCTTCTACTTATTTCCTTTATATCTAATTTTAAAATATTTTCTTCAGAAGAAAGAGAAATTAGCTTTTCAACTACTAAATTTTTTAAATCATCATCATTCTTAGCTATTTCTCCTAATAGAGTTATTATTTTAGTTTTTTGTTCTTTTGAAATTATATCAATTTTAGATAATAGATACTCTACTAACATATATCCGTTTGAGGAATTTTTAATTTTATTTGTCATATTTTTATATTCTGAACTACTGAAATTTTTATCTTTAAAAAATTTATCAAATTTGCTTTTCATTTCTTCTATATCTACTTCTGCTCCTAAGTAGATTTTAGGTGCCTCAATTTTTTTAATTTCTTGATATTTTTTTAATACAATATCACTTTCATTTTCAACTTTCTCTGTTTCAATTGAAACTTCAAATGTTGTGCTATAATCATTACTTAAAGCTCCTTTTAAATTCATAATTCCATCATCATCAATATTTATAACTAAATCTATTGCTGTTCCTTCAGGTAAAGGTCTATCAAACTTAACTCTTCTACTTGCTATTTTTTTATTAGGTTCTTTTGTATCTTTTCTTTCTCCTAAATAGAATGGTAAAATTATTGATTTAGTACCTGCTTCTGAAACTTCGAATGTATCAGTTATTTTGTATTCATAAGGCAATACTGTTCCTGCTGAAACTATATGCTTTACATAATTACCCTCTATTTCAATTCCGATACTTTCATTTTGTATTTTGTTGTATTTAACTCCTCTATGTAAACTTTCATGATAATAAACAGCTCCTCTCGCAACTGATTGATCTTCATCACCCAATGTTAAAGGGGTAAAACCAAAGAAATTCTCTATTCTTCTTTTTATAGGATAAAATTTTGTCATTCCTCCATTTAAAAGAACGGCATCAATTTTTATTTCTGATCCAATCTTCTTTTCTGCTTTTGATAATACGTCTAATATTGGAAAGATAATATTGTTATTTTTTTCAAAATCAATGGTATCAATTGATTTATAATCATTAAAATATAGATCTTTTCCTAATAATCCTTGAACTATTTCTTCATATTTTTCTAAAGAAATTTCTTCTCCAATTCCTCTATTATCCCAAATGTTAGGAGAAATAATTTCTGTTTGTATTTCATTTAATTCATTTTCAGTAGGAGAATTATACTCTAATTCAGCTAATATCTCTCTATTTAAATCTATTTTTGTATCTTCTGCCAATTTTAATAACTTCATGAAAAGAGTATTTTTATCAAAATTAGATAATGCTTCTGTATTTAATCCCTTTTTCTCTAAAAGTTGTTTTAAATGGATAGCTAAAAGTTCATCAAAACTATCTCCACCTATTTGTGTATATCTAGATATTGCAAAATCTTGAATATTTACTCTATTATCAGTTTGATTGTAATATACTTCATGTAATGAAACGTCTAGAGTTCCTCCACCTAAATCATAAACTAATATATTTTTAGGTGTTTGTAAATCAATGTTTGTATCTGGAATTTCGTTTCTATTATATTTTTCTATAAAATCGAAAAGAGCTGCTCTAGGTTCATCTAATAAAATATTTCTTTTTGTTCCATCCTCATTAATTGTTCTGAATCCTGCTATTTCTGCTGCTTTTATTGTTGCTTCTCTTTGATCAGAATTAAATGAAGCTGGAACTGTTATTACAACATCATCTGGTAAAGTTTTTAATCTTAAAACTTCTTGGGCTTTTTTTGCTAAAAAAGATAAAAGCATTGATGATATTTCAACTGGGCTATAATTTTTTTTATCTATATTCAATTCAACTGAATCACCCATTTTACTTTTTATAGACTTAACTACTCTACTTCCTTGAACAGACATCATTCCTTTTGCAGCTGCACCTATTTGAGGAGCTTCATTTTCTTTAAAATAAACATATGATGGCAATAAATCAAAAGATTTTAAATTTCCATATTCATCTAAAGATTTTATAGGTATTATTTTTGCTTCTAATTGCTTAGTTCTTTGATTTACATTTCCAAAAGAAATAACTGAGTTAGTTGTTCCTAAATCTATTCCTAGTATAAACTTTTTTTCGGCTTTCATATTAATCTACCTCTTTTACTGTAGGTTTTGTTATTATTTCATTTTCAATTTTCCAACCTGGACTTTCAACTTTAACTTTCTTAATGTCATTTAATTCTATAAACTCGCTACCTATATAATTAAAATTTTGAGCTTCTTCTAATCCTATATCTAATATGTTATCTATTTTTTCTTTAGGTAAAACTTTATATTTTTTTAAATATTTAAAAAATAATTTTATTGTTAATGAAATAGATTCTAAATCTTCAGTTGATATAGTGTTTTTATCATCTAATTGATTAATAACTAATCCAGCTTTATATAAATTATCTAATAATTCATTATTCATAGATGAATTCATTTCTCTGAAAAAATTTATAATTATAGACTTTTTCATAATTTCTTTTTCCTTCTCTATTTGAGCTTCCAAATTTTCATTTTCAATCTCATATTTAGTTTCATTATTTGAGGCAACTATTGTTTCTTCAATCAAATTTTCATTTTCTTCTCTTTTCATAATTTCATCTAATAACCTACTGCAAAATTCTTTATTTAAAATAGAATAATCTATTTTATTCGTTTTAAGCTCATACTTTTCTAAAATTTTAAGCATTGCTAATCTCACTGCTGTTTTAGAAATTACAAAAATTTTTTTGTTATATTTAGTCACTCTTTCTTCATTTAACTCATTCTTTAATAATTTTATTTCTTCTAAATTTTTAGCCTTAACTATTTTTAAGATTTTATTCAATAAATCTTCAGAATATTTTTTATTTATTTCTATATTTGGAATTTTTTTAACTTCTTTACTTTCTAAAATTTTCTTAATTTCATCTGAATCCAGCTCAAAATTTTGAGAAATAGTTTCTATAATTAAAAATTCATTCTTACCTAATTTATTAAGGTTATTGTTTTCATTAAACTCTTTTATTAAATTCTCTAATATATTTTTCATTTTTCTCCCCTATAAATATGTACATAGTTTATTGTAGCTTTGAATAATTTCTTTCTTTTCAAATTTTTTTCTTAATTTATCATATATGTTATTTTTTTTAATTGAAATATTGTTGTGTACCAAAATAACTTTTTTAGGATTTACATTCTCTATTAATTCTTCAATTCCTGCTTGAGTAGCATGCGCCCCTAAACTTATATTTGTAATTTTTGCTTTTAATAAGAATTTCTTCCCTTTAATGTTGAATTGTTCATTTTTTTTATTATAACTTTCTAATAACTTATAACCTTTACTATTTGGTGATAAATATCCTGTAAATATTATAGCATTATTAGCTCCAGAAATTAATTTTTCTGTATACCTACTTGCTTTACAACTCTCTAGTAGCATTCCAGAACTAGATATAATTATTGATTTTTCGTTTTGAAAATTATAAACTAAATTTGATGGTGCTTCTTGAATAAAATCACTAAATATATTTACACCATGTTTTTCATAAATTTTACTAACTATTTTAGCTGTACCATCTATATATATTGGCATTTTTTCTATTTTATTTTCTTTCATAGCATTATTTAATATCGAGGCAATTTCTTGTGTTCGACCTATTGAAAAAGCAGGAATCAATATATTTCCAGTAACTGATTTATCATTTACTAAATCAAGTAATTTCTGAATTTGCTCTTCTCGTTTTGGAAGGGTTCTCTCGTCAAAATGAGTGGATTCTGTTATTAGTATATCCACCTTCAAACCTTCAGGCAATTTATATTTAGAAATTAAACTTTGATCAAAATCTGAAAAATCACCAGTAACTAATATTTTAAATCCTTCGATATTAATTAATATCATTCTTGCCCCTAATATATGACCTGCCTCATAAAATTTTATACTATAATTTTCTCCCTGTATTTCATCATCTATTTTTTTTGTATAAATGGATCCTATAACATTATCTAAAAGGAGTTGTTCATATTTTTTTAAATTATAGTCAGAATCATAAAATTCACTATTTTTTGTTAAATTGATTTCATTTAATAAAAAGTAAGCTAAATCTTTTGTCACTCCTGATGAATATATTGGAGTATTTTTAAATTCATCTTTTGTAGCAACCAAACTTCCAATGTGATCTAAGTGTCCATGAGTTAAAATAATTGAAGTCAAATCATTTTTACTTGTTAATAAATTTTGTTCATATAATGTATTTAATTTTGGATAATATTCTTCTTGGCTATTTTTTTTTATTCTATATCCACAATCTATTAAAAATTTTAAGTTATCAATTTTTAAAAAATAGCTACTTGCACCAATTTCGTTTCCTCCACCTAAAGCACAAAATATCACATCTTTATTTATTCTTTTCTGAACTTCCTTCTCTATTAGTAATTTATATTTAAGAGGCTCAATATTATCTGAACTTTTTACAATTTTATTTGATAACTCTTCTAATAATAATTCATCCTCTGATATAGTATCATTTCTATCAACTTCTAAAGATGTATTAAACTTATTATTTTCTTTACAAAAATATAACTCTAACTTAGATAAAATTTCTGTATTAAATAAATTTTTATCTATTTTATTTAAACTCTCTTGAGTTAAAGAAAATAATTGAATATATTCTTCGAATTCATCTTCTGAAAATTCTAATGTTTTTTTCATTGAATACTCTGTTATTGGATTACATTGGATTGTATTAAAATTTTTTAATTCTGCTATTTCGAAAAACTCTTTCAAATATCTGTTATAAAACTCCAACGTTACATCAAATTTAGCTTCATCCTCTGATAAACAAGCAGTTTTAGTTCTTTCTTTTAAATGATGTACTTTTAATATAGATTTAAATTTAGACTTTCCTCTACTCTCTACATAATATATAGTATTTAATTTATATAATTCAAAATACTTTTTAATTTTTTCGTACAATTTTTTTTTTTCTTGCATTAATTTATAAACTTTTTTTTGTTCTTCTTCTGTTGCTGTTATTTCTTTCATATATTTTAATCACCACTTTTCCCTTCTTTTAGGACTTTTTCTATATTATTTTAACATAAAATAACATCAAAAACAAAAGATGTTACGTCTATATTTTTTTATCTATTAAATATTAAATTTAAAAACTAACATATTAGAATAAATTATAAAAATAGATAACTTTATCCTTAATTAACCGTAAATAATAGTTTTACTTTTAAACATCTTATTTTCACTGTAGTTAATACTACACATTTTATGATAATATCTACCATTATTTCCTCAATACTGATTTTAAAATTTTTATAAAATTCATTAAATATTATAAATAAAAAGGAAGTAATCTATTGATTGCTTCCTTCAATTATACTATTTAGCTACCTTTTCTACTAGTGCTTTTATAACTAAAAAATTTACTAGTAACACAGTGTTACGACTAAATATCTTCTAATATTCTTTTTACGTCTTCTAGTATTCTTTCAAGTTCATCTTTTAATTGCTTTGCTTTGGAAAAATCTAATTTCTTAACATCGAGTTTCTTTAAACTTTCAATTCCTCTAAAATAAAATTTATCATCATCAAGTTCATCAATTACAGTTACATTATCTTTAGTTGCTATTAATTTCTTTAGATCATTTACTTTAAATTCAGGATTTTCTTCAATTTGAGCTAAAATTTCTTCTTTCTCATTACTACTAACTAAGTCAGATAAAATTCTAACTGGAAGAATAGATACGAGTTTTTTACTATGCTCATTTTTTACCTGAGTATATAATTCATATCGTTTTCTATGTCTTAAAGCTGTCATTTTATTAAATCCTATTTGCAATAACCATTTTTCATAGAGTCCATTATAATGATTATCTCCAGCCAATCGATCTACTGCTTCACAAAATATCTTTCCTAATTCTAATGATGAATTAGCTTGTAATTGACATATTTGAGCAGTCTTTTCTTTTAGGAAATAATTCACCTCTTCATTATCACAAAAATTTCCATCTAAGTAATCTAAATTTTGAAATTCTATCCTCACCATTTTATTTTTTTGATGACTCTCTAAATTATTTAGATTAGCTGATAAATTATTAAAGAATGGGTTACTCATTTAAATCAACTCCTTCGCTAAGTTCATATAATCTATTGCTGCATTACATTTAGGATTATATTCATAAATATCTTTATTTATAAATTGTCCTTTTTCTATATCAGAAGATATTCTAATAATTGTCTTAGAAAGTTTATCTTTGAACATCTTTTCTAATCCTTCTTTTATCTCGATATTAGTTTTCTTTCTCTGATCAAATTTTGTTATAAATACTGATTTTATCTCAAGATTTTCATTTATCTCTCTTATTTTAATAATCGTATTTATAAGTTGTGATATACCTTCTAAAGCAAATGGTTCTGGTGCTACAGGAATTAAAACTTCATCAGAAGCTACTAAAGCATTTATTGTCAATAAACTTAAACTTGGTGGACAATCAATTAAAATAAAATCATAATTTTTTTTATCTTGAAGCTTCTTTCTTAATAAACTTTCTCTCAAAAATCTATTGAACATCTCATATTCGGCACTTGCTAATTCTATAGTTGTTCCAACTATATCGTATACTCCATTATTAGTAATACACTCTTCAATTGGATTGCTTCTTAATAATAAATCAAATGTGGTAGCTTTTAATTCTGTTTTATCTATCCCAGCTCCAGTTGTAGCATTACCTTGCGGATCTATATCTATTACTAAAACTTTCTTTTGTAACTTACTCAATGCACTTGCTAAACTTAGTGTTGAGGTTGTTTTTGCTACTCCACCTTTTTGATTTATAAGTGATATTATTTTCACTACTGCTCCTCCCCTTTTTATTTAATTATTTTTCGCCATTTAATACCTTTAATATATATTGCTTTTCTGCTGCTTTAAAATATTTTTCATGTTGCTTTGTTAATTTTTTCATATTAACATCTTTTAAATATAACTGTTTTGCATGTTCTAATATCTCATTTTTTATTAATTCTGAAAAATTAGCATATGCAATAAGTAAAGGATTTTCAACATTAATTCCTTGTTTTGTTTCACTTACTAAGCTCTCAGTAAAAATAGATTCATCTTCTTCTTGGTCTGGTACAACTTTTATTTCAATTTCTTGTTCTTGTATTCCTGTTTCTAATACCTTTATCAAATAGGTAAAGTTCGGCACCTCCTTCTTTACTTGTTTATAAAGATACAATAAACCTTTTTTTAATTGATCCTCTTCGTACATTTCAGTTAATTTATATATATTTTTATCTAATAAAATATCTGTTAAGAATCTATTTTTCTTCGCTTTTTCAAATAGACTATTTAAACTTTGAGTAATTTCTAATTCTATTTTATCCGTTTCTTTCAAATCAGCATTATTTCCAGTCCAAGTAAATTTTAAATGTGTAACTTTTCTTCCAGTTTTTATTTTTTCTAATTTTAAATTTTTAAAATACTGAGGTAGTTCTTCCATAATTGGTTTTAATACTTGCCTATTAAAATTTGAAGTATCATAACTTTTAGGAACACCTATTTTTTCTCTAAAAGTATCTACATCCAGTTCAATATTCTTTTTTTTATCCCATTGTCTAAGAATCGAATATGTTAGTTGAGAATATCCGCTATTTAATTTTGTATATTCTATTAAATTTTGTATAGTAAATGGAGCTGTAACTTGATTTAATAAATATCTATAATTTTTATTAACTTCTATTTCTATAACTCCAGCGTCTTCAAATGTTTCAAATACTGTAAATAAAACAAAGTGTTTAATTCCATTTTCTTTTTTTATACAAATACTTGCATTTTTTATTCTATTATATGCTTCGGCTAAGGATTTATAAATATTATCTTTAGCCTTTGTTGGTTTATAATTTCCTATTCTGGCAACTTCTTTTACATCAAGTCTTATAACATCCTCTTCTTGTTCCATTAATTTATAGCATAAAGCAAATATTAAATTTCTATCCTTAACATTAAAATCTTGTAATTGAATTCCATGAAAATCTTTATGATGTTTTAACTCAAATTTTTCACTCATTTTATCACCACCTTTTTTATACTAACATAACTTAGTATAAAAAACAACAATCCATACCAAGTATATTGGATTTTATACTAAGTTAATTATCTTTATTACTTATAAACCTTTTATATATAAGGGGATTCGTATCTTTTTATTTTTAAAAATTTTTATTTTATATATTTTGGATTTTATACCAAGTAACGTTGGATTTTATACCAAGTATTTTTGGAATCTATACCAAGTAACATTGGATTTTATACCAAGTAACGTTGGATTTTATACCAAGTAACGTTGGATTTTATACCAAGTAATAGCTATTTACACATTGATTTTACTAACTCAAAACATGCTGGAAAGTATTTAAAGTATTTAAAGATAAAGATTATATTTAAACAAACTAAAAAAAATAACTTTTATATAAATAATTCACATTAAGTACTAAGTTCTTATAATTTAACTTTTTATATAAATAATTAAATATATATTATAAACTGTATAATAATAAATCCTGAGATAAATAAATCTTGGGATTTTTTAATTTTTTGAATGGAGGTATTACAATGAATCTAAAAGAAAAATTAGAAAAACCATTTTCAGATGATGAACTTGAATTTAGAGTTGGAGCTACTAATTCAGATAAAACTAAAGGATTAGCTCTAGCGTACATTCAAGCCAGAGCGATCCAGAATAGATTAGACGAGGTTGTAGGAATTGAAAATTGGCGTGTTTCATATAAAGAGATTAATGGTGGCTTTATTGCTAAACTAGAGCTTAAAATTAATAATGAATGGATAGCTAAAGAAGATGGATCAGGAACTACTGACTATGAAGCTATAAAAGGTGGAATATCTTGTGCTTTCAAAAGAGTTGCATCAGTTTGGGGTATTGGAAGGTATCTCTATGAAGTTGAAGGTCAATGGCTACCAATAGAGCAAAGAGGTAAAAGTTATGTTTTTAAAGAAACACCAAAGTTAAATAATAAAAATCAAGAAAGTAATAATTTAGAATCAAAAGAAGAGAGAGCTAAAAATATTGAGCTTACTTTCGGAAAGTACAAAGGCAAAACTTTAGGAGAGATTCTTAAAGAAAATAAGGATTATTTAACATATTTAACTACAAATAGCAAAGATACAAAGATTATTAATGCTTGTAAATATTTATTAAATTTTAAGGAGGTTGCTTAATGTTAGGAATTATTGGTGGAGTTTTAGTTGTGGTTGGAACAGCAGTTGGAGCTTTAGATAATATAATAAACAAAAAATAGGAGTATCTAATGGAGATATATGAAGTATTAGAAAATTTAAATAGTATTAAGCGACCTCTGGATAGTGTTCCAGAGGTTTTATTTTAGAGGAGGAAGTCAATGAAAGCGTATGAGATTATGAATGGGATGATAGATACTTTGGATATTTTTCTAGAGTCAGAGCAAAGTGAAGGAGATAAAGAAAATTATGAGTTTGTAATGAAATTTCTAAAAGAGGAGCTACAAAGTAAAAGTAGCAACATCATAAAATATATTAGAAATGTTTCGTTAGAAGTAGAGGTGCTATCTCAAGAGGAAGATAGACTAGAAAAGCTTAGAAAACAGAAAGAGAAGAAAGTTAATAGCTTAAAGAAGTATCTTGCGGACATTCTTTTAAATCTAGATAAAAATAAAGTTGAAACAGAGTTAGGTAATCTAGGTCTTAGAAAGAGTGTATCAGTAGCAATAGATAATCTAGATTTAATACCTAAAAAATATGTTCAAAAGAAAATAGAATTGATACCAGACAAGAGGACGTTATCAGAACTCTTAAAACAGGGTAAAAACGTAAAAGGTGTACATTTAGAAAGTAAATACACATTACAGATAAGATAGGGTTTAAAATCAATTTTACAGAGTTTAGTGAGGTGGTGAATTTTGTATAACGTAAATACATACAATGGAACGTTTCAATTAGAGTTTAGAGGATGTTTTCAAACTTTTGATGAAGCGATGGAAGAGTTTCAAAAAGCAGAAAGTCAGTATATGGAAAGTTTTGGATATGAGATTGGAACTACGGAATATAACCAAGAATTAGAGAATTTCATATTCAATAGCAGAATAGATAAGAGTTAATTTTGATTGTAAAGTATGATATAATAAGTAAAATATCAATTAGTTTTAAAGGAGTAATTCTATGATAGAAAAATTAACAAAAGAATATTTGGATGATTTATTAGTAAGGTTAGCACATCATTCGTCAGCTATTGAGGGAAATACGATTACACTAAATCAAACAGTTTCGATAATCTTGAATGATACAATTCCCGGTTCAATTAATAAAAGAGAGTTCTATGAAGTAGAAAATCATAAACAAGCATTTGAATACATTCAACATAATTTATTGAATGGTGAAAAATTATCACTAGGAGTTATTAAAGAAATACATAGACTTTTATTGGATCACTTAGATTTTAATAGAGGGAACTTTAAGAATATATCTAACGCAATAGTAGGAGCGGAATTTGATACAGCTAGTCCAGAACAGACACCTAATTTAATGTATCAATGGCTTAATAATTATGAATATCTAATAGAAAATGCTCAAACTGAAGAAGAAAAAGTAAGAGTAATCTTAGAAAAACATATTGAGTTTGAGAGAATACACCCATTTAATGACGGAAACGGCAGAACTGGAAGAATGATAATGTTATATTCATTATTAGAAAATAATCTACCACCAATAATAATATCAAAAGAATTAAAGCCTAGATATATATTAGGATTAGCTGAACAAGATACAAATTTATTGTATGATTTGGCTCAACCACTAATTGAAAAAGAGAAAGATAGAATGCAAAAATTTCAAAATAAAATTAACTAAAAGTGTATATTATCAATAATAAAGAGGTTGTCCTTAGGGATGACCTCTTTTAATTTAGGAGGAAAATTATGAAATACTATTTACATAGAGCAGTAGCAAAGAAACCTAGAGATGGGAAGAAGTTTAAAATATCAGAATACACGATTCAAGAGTTTGATTCATTTAAGAAAGTTTTAGAAGTGTTTATGCGGGATTTCTTAATTGAGGGAGATACAGAACAAAGACGTTTTAGTAGTGATACAGAAATAGCTATGAGAATAACTACAACTAAGAAAAAGATTAAAGCTAAGTTATATAAGCCACCATTAAGAACGTACGAGGTGTTAGCGTTAAATCCACCTACAAGCAAATATAGATGCTGTAGGGAGTATTTAGAAACAGACCCAGAATATGGATTAGCTCAAGAGGTGTTTTTAATACTTGAAACAAATTACCAAAAAGCTTGTGAGGAGTTTCTTTATGAGATGAAAAAGCATGAAGATAAGAGAAATTCATTCCATATAGAGATAGAGGAGGATAAGTAATGTTTGATAAAAACTTTTACCCAACACCATATGATGTAGCTTTAAAAATGATAGGTGAACTTAATTTAAGAGGGATGAATATATTAGAGCCAAGTGCGGGAAAGGGAGATCTTTTAAGTGTAATCAAAGAGAAGTATACCAATATCTATTGCATTGAGAAGAATCTAGAGTTACAAGGGATTTTAAGAGAGAAGAAATACACGATACTAGGTGATGATTTTTTACAGTATAAGCCAGATCATTTGTTTGATTTAATTTTAATGAATCCACCATTTGATGAGGGTGTTAAACATTTTCTTAAAGCATGGGAAATATCAGAAGAGAATACACATATCAGATGTCTTTTAAATGCTGAGAGTATAAGAAATCCATATAATAAAGAGCGAAAGCTAATGATGGACATATTAGAAGCTAATGGAGCAGAAATCGAGTATCTTGGAGATTGCTTTAAGGATGCTGAGAGAAAAACGAATGTTGAGGTTGCTTTAATTAAAATTCAAAATAAATCAAAGAGAAAAAAGTTCCGATTCAACTTTGATGAGTTTAAAGAAGAGGAGATTGATTTAGAAGAGTTAAATATCAATCAACTAGCTAAAGTGGATGTATTACAAAACTTAGAGGATAAGTACAGTGCTGTAAAAGAGACTATCGGAGAGTATTTAACTTTAAAGAATAAATTAGAATACTACTTAGATGGGATTTTAGATAAGTATGCGATTGATAATTTACTAAAGAATAACTCTAGTATTGAGAAAAGAGAGTATGAGGATGTACTTGAAAAAGTAAGAGTAGGGTTCTGGCAACTAGTATTTAATAAGACTCAATTAGAAGAGCGAATGACATCTAATGTTAAAAAGGATTTCTTTGATAGTAAGCAAGAGTACAGCATAATGCCATTTACTGTTGATAATGTTAATAAGTTATTAGAAATTCTAATACAGAATTCTGGACAAATATTTCAGAATTGTATTGAGGAGAGCTTTGATTACTTAACGATGTATTATCCAGATAATAGAGTCCATATAGAGGGATGGAAAACAAATGAGAGATGGCGTGTTGGAAAGAAGTTCATACTACCAGATATGCTAAATAGCTATAGATTTGGTATACACAAGGATATAATAAGCGATTTAAGCTATATCAAAAGAGATAAGATTAGAGATTTAGAGAAGGTACTATGTAATCTAATCGGCAAGAGTATCTCTAGAGTAGCTACTGTAGATGAAGTTGTTAAAAAGGGTGTAGAGTTTGGTAAGTGGAATGAATCAGAGTTCTTTAAATTTAAAATATTTAAAAAGGGAACTATTCATTTTGAGTTTGTAGATGAAAAGATTTGGAATGAGTTTAATAAGAAAGCTTGTGAAGGGAAGAGATGGTTAGGTTATTAAACCCGCAAGTGTTGTATAAAAAGGAGTGGTTATGAAGAAGATATTAAAGTTTTTAAAATGTAAAGATATAGATGAGGTAGTAAGCAAAATCAAGTCTTATGAGATAAATGAAGAGCTAGAACAGTTCAGAGAACTTATGACAACTATAGCTAAAGGAAACATAGGAAAGAAAGATCTCACAACAGTAAAGGCTAAAAGTGAACTTCTTAATTATTTAAGAAGTGATATAGGATTCAAAAACACAGAGGAGTTCAAGGTTATATACCTTAGCTCCTCTAATCGTTTAATAGGGGAAGAAACGCTGTTTAGAGGTACTATAGACAGAAGTGTAGTCTATCCTAGACTAATTGTCGAAAGAGCCTTAAAACATCCAACTAAGGGCATTATATTCGCTCATAATCATCCTAGTGGAGATTTAAAACCAAGTAGAAAAGATATTGAGCTTACAAACGAATTAAAAAATTTGTTAGAGGTTTTAGATATTAGATTGCTAGATCACTTTATCATGGGAGAGAATGATTACTTTAGTTTTTATGACAATGGACTTATTGAACATTAGGCGGAGGAGAATTATGAATAAAGTTATATCAGCAGAAAGTATCAACTGTTTGGGAACTAAAGATATTCAAATAGACATTACGAAGGATGGGTTTGTAGTGAATATCATAGCTTGGGGTGAATGGTATACAGAAAAAGCTAAAGATATTAAAGAACTAGAGGAACTGTTAAATGAGTTCAATGTACAGCAATACACAATAAATGAGATAAAGGAGAGGATAGCAAATGCCTAATTACTGTTTTAATAGAATAAAATTAAACTTATCATTTGAGGAGTTAATAAAGATAAAAGAGAGAGTTTTTTCAAAAGATGATTTTGGAGATTACTATTTTGATTTTAATAAATTAATAGAAAGACCAAAGAATACTTTATTAAAAGCTTATGATGACAACCTAGCAAAGGCATTTAGTAAATATTATTATGAAAACCCAGATAGCTTAGATCAAGAGCTACTAGATAAAATTATTAAAAATGAAATTAAAAGAGTTAGAGTGAATAGGATGTTGGTTAATATAGATCAGTATGTAGAAGAGAGATACTCAAAAGAGGAGCTGAAAAATTACAATGGAGAAATGCTTACACTATGGCATGAGTGGTGTGTAGAGAACTGGGGAACTAAGTGGAACTCATTGTTTTCATCTATATCAAGAGAGGAACTGATTTTTAGTACAGCGTGGCATCCTATATCACAAGCTTTGTTTGAAAGGTTTCTAGGAGTGTGTAGAGATATAATGGGAGATAAAGCAGATAAGGTATGGTTTTATTATGAAGAGGATAGAGGGAAAATATCGGGAAGGTATTTTATTCAAGATGATGGGATAAAAATAGACACTCAGTATAAAGAGGAGGAAGTAGCTTAATGTATGAAGTTATAGTTGAAATCAATGGAGAGGAATATAGTTTTGGAGAGTTTTATAGTAAGAGAAGAGCAGAAAACTTTTTAGAAGATCTTTATGAGACTAAGCAAATAGAAAGTGATGCAGAAGCATGGGTTGAATAAATAGTAATATTTTAAATGTGGGTTGTAAAAGTACAACTCATATTTTTTGTAGAATGTAATTTAAAATTAGATAAACCCTTTGAAAATAAAGAGAAATACCTCTAAAGAAGTTGTATTTCTACGCCATGAAATACATGGTATAATTATTAGTTAGGAAGGGGAGATAAATGTCTAAGAAGAGAATAAAAATAATGGTATCTAAACTAATTTTAGATGTACTAGATAGAGATTCAAAACATTTTAATATGACAAGAGAAAAGTTATGCAATGAGATATTAATAATATTCTCTATTAGAAAGATACAAGGAGTAGATAGAGAGGAACTAGATGAGAAAACCTACTTACAATTTACTTTAAGCCAGTCTACAACAGAGTATTATAAAGCTATAAGTAGTACTATTCAAGATGAGCCAAAGTTTATTAGAAGTATCTTTACTGGATATGTTCATTTGAATCCTTTTTATAGGGAGATTATATTATTTAGAGATAAACTTATAGTTTTAAAAGATTATTGCTCTAAGAAAGAGAAGCTTCATATATCAATAGGGAATAGATTAGAAGAGGTAGTTGTGGAAGAGATAAAAAGGTGTCAAATAACTGATTATGTAAAGCTCAGAACAGATAAAGGCGAATTTTATATGAACGAGTTGAGAATAATATTTTAATAAGCGGGGGTATATATTATGAGAAAGTTAGAATAAAAAGATTTATTTAAAAAAATTAAAAAATAATTAAGGGAGAAGGTAAAAATGAACGAAGAAAAAATTGTTATAAAAGATGCAGGTGGGATATGGAAGACAGCTTCAATTTGTTTTCTAGGAATTTTAGCAATAGTATTGGGAGCAGAGACAACAGATAAAGTAAATAAACTACTTTTAATAACTCCCGGTATTTTATTTGTTATTTTAGGGATATTTGCAGTAAAAGAAGGACTTAAAGGAGTTGTTATTGATGCAAAAAATGATATGATTACTTTTTCTGGTGGTGGAATAACTTTTAATAAAGTTAGTCAATCGTTATTAAATTTACATCAAGACTTCAAAAGATATACATTTAGAATATCAGATATCCATCATATTTCAACTAAAGATAATAGAAATGTTGATAAAGATGGCAAAATATCATATAGCTACAAAGTAACATTAACAACAATTAATGCAACTGCAACTTTAGGTTTTTCAAACTCAGCACAAAGAGATCAAGTTTACTCAATAATTGTAAATTTAAACGATATGGGAATACCAGTTCAGAATAGATAAGGAGAAACTACAATGAAAAAAATATTAAATAGTTTAATGCTAATGTTAATGCTTCTTCTAGTTGGGTGTGGTGGAGCTAGTGACAGTGATAAGATTGAAACAGTAAAAGGAATTACTTTTAATAATGGAAAATCAGTAGAACAATTTATTTTTACAAGTTTAAATAATATGGGGATTTTATCAGCTAATAGTGAAAAGGGTGAAATAGTTGTAGCTCAAATAGGGGATCTATGTACAGATGAGAGTATACAGGCTGTAAGCAAAACTAATTTAATTCCAATGTTTATTTTAGAAAGTGATTTAGTAGCACCAAAAGAGTTAAAAGAATCAGATGTGAAATATATAATTGAAGGTAAAACTAATAATGGATTTATAATAAAGGCAACTGATACAATAGGGAACTATGCTAAGATACCAGTAACTTTAAATGGTGATTATTATGAAGTTAAAAATAGTGATATAAAGTTTTATGATTCTAAAAATACTTTATCACAAGCAGATTTAGAAAACCTTAATGAGATTAGAACTTTAGTAAAGAATTATAATTCAAATAAGTCAACATTCATTTATAATAATTTTATAAAAGGAAAAAAGGTTGATTATAAAAAGCCTGAATTAATGAGTTTATATGAAAACGATCCAATGAACTATGCTTTAGATTCAATGGCATACGAATATGAATATGAGTTTAAACCGATTTTATTGGAAGATTATATTGTTTCTTTAATGAAAGCTGTTTCATATAGAGGAACTTTTCCAGATAAATTTGATGCTATGTATGATGAAAATCCAGATTTAATAAAAGTTCCTACAATGTCTGACTACAGAATAAACAAAAGATCAGAGTTAAAAAAAGTTTTTTATTTCAAAAGAACTATGAAGAATGTAGGAAGAGTTCTTAATGGTGAGGGAATTCGTGCTGAAAGAGAGGATGAAATCCCAAATGAGATAAGGAGATCATATATTAATGGATTACTAAAACCAGAAATTATAGATAAGTTTGATATTACTAAAGCTGATATAGCTTATGAAGTAGACTATATTGAAGATACAGCTATAATTTATGCAGTTAATAAGAAGACTAACGATAAAATTGAAATAGCCACACTTTATAACTCAGAGTTTACTTTAGCTTTAGAGAAGTTTAAAAAACTAGTTTACATTTTAAATGGTGATAGATACAAAGAAACTGACTATATAGGGGTTCTTTTTGAATTTGGGAATAGTGCTAATGATGTTCTAGCGTATAATGATATTAGAAAAAATGCAAAAGAAGGAACAGAGTTCTATCCAAGTGGAAGAATTAAATCTATTAAAAAAGGCGATTTGGTAGCTGTGTATGCTGACGTATCATTAAAAGATATTATGGAGTTACCATATATAGATGGTTTTAAAAATATAAAAATAGAAGAACAAAAACCAGAGATATTAAAATATAACAGAGATTATTTAATATACAGTCAACTAAGAGTAGAAGGTTATAAGAGTCAAAAGAATCTTAATCAACATCAGCAAGAGCTTTTAAACCAATATGAGAAAGATTTAAATAGTTATATTGAATTATTTAATAAATAGAATACCTTTAAATAAATGAGGACACCCGTTAAGGTGTCCTTTTTTTTGTTATAAACCATAGTACAATAAGTATAGTAAATATCGTTCTTTTTTATTTTTTTCTTCCGCTTGTTTCAGTTCAAATTCTTTTTTTGCTTGGAATTCCTCATCAGTCAAAGTAGTTTTTTCTATTTTTATTTCATTTCTTTGGTCAATAAATCCTGATTGTGTAGCAAAAAATATAAGAATTAAAAAACTTAAAACTATAGATAGCCACAATTTTAGTTTGAGTAAAAATCTCATGTCAAATTCTCCTTCAGTAATTTATTTAAAAAATGTGATAAATGAAAAAAGCCTAATTATAAAAATTAAGCTTCTTCTATTTATTCTCTTAAAAATTTAGGTTAGCTACATTATATCAAATGATTTTATAAATCAACAACAAGTTTTTTATGCTTCAAATTAAAAAGCTACTAATCATTATAAACTAGTAGCTTTTAAGGTGTGTCTACAGATTCTGGGGGAATCTATACTATTATCAATTAGTGGTTAAACAAAATTGATAGTTTATTATATAGGTTTAATTTGAGAATCAACAAATTATTTTTTGAAAAAAATTTATTGTAGATTTAAACATTGGTATATTATAATATACTTACCCAATAGGGGATGTTTTCCAATCTAATTTTATAAGTCAAAAAGCCAACTATAGTTAAACTAGTTGGCTTTTGTATTTAAAGAATTATATTATAAAATTTTACGGAGAACACCATAGATAATTAAGCAAGAGCTAATTATTATATATATTCTCATTTTCCAAGAGCTTTCTACAAACCAATTAAAAGTTGTTATTAGAGAATGCTTTAACAATTCTACTAAGGTAGAAAATAAAAAACCTGTAAAAATAATAGTTAGAAGGTCTTTAAGTCCTCTTATTCGTTGAATAGTATCAACTATATTAACCATATAGAATTTTTTTGTTCGAAAACTATTATAAATAGAAAAAGTTACTATAAAAAATATTAATCCTCGAATAAACCAAGACCAGATAAAATTACCTATTTTCTTTATCATTATTCCCCCGTTACTAAAGTTGTTATTGGCTTAAAAATAGGTTTAATACTTCCTTCTTCAAGAGATTTACTACTTTGTTGCCAATTTTGATAATTACTCATAATACCTCTTTGTGCATCATTAAGAGAGTGAATATCAAATCCTATTTTACCATATTTTAACTTTAAAACTTTAATTTTTAATTTTCCTAAAGTAGAGTTTGCATTTTTTATTCCAAATTTGTAATAATCATTAAATTTGAATCCTTTAATGAATTGGAGATTACCCACAAATCCGATAGCGACTTCTGAGAAGTAATAGGCTAACTCTCCATATTCTTCTAATTCTTTTTTATCAATGTTAAAAAGAAAATCCCAATTACTAGCAAAAGAACGGAAACTCATTTTTAAAGGATTGTTTAGCCAAGTATCTAAGTTTATTTCATCGTCTCTCTCATTCCAATCTAAATAAATAGAACGAGCATTAGACCAAAGAGTATTACCCGCATAAATAGCTGTTATTGTAACTAGTACTGGAGCAGATGCAGCAGCACCTAATGTACCCGCCAATGTAACAGTAGCTAAAATAACACCACTACAAGCCCAGAACGTATCTCCAACATTTAATCTAGACTTTTCTAATTGCTTCTTAGATACAGGAAGGCTGATCTCTCCAACTTCTTGAACTTCTGCAATATATAAGAAATCTAATCTTCTTCGAACAAAAATCTTATCGTTATAAAGCTCTTTACGACTTCCTAAGACAAGCTCAAATTTCATATTCCCTTTAGTATCAAAATACTCGTAGTAATTTATGATATACCCTTTGAAGATATAATGCAAATTACAGTAGACTGTGTCATCAATCAAATTCGAGTGAATAATAGTAATATCTCTAATAAATTGATTTTCTTTGCTAGTCAGAGCCATATGATTTAATTTTAAAGTATTATTATCATCTTCTAAAATATCTCCATAAATAACAAACACACCTTTTTTAGTGTCATATGTTGAGGATCTAATTTGCTTTCCAGTTAAAACAACTTTATCAGAACCATCTAACTCTTGAATAATAATATTTTTTAAGTCATCAGTATTTCTACTATCAATTTTGATGTTCTCCATAGGGCGTTGTTTATATAAATATTCAATAAAGCTATCTTTCGAAGTATCATAATCATAACTTTCAAAATTAAAAATACTTTTATCATTCATAAATTTCCCTCCTAATTATTGCTCAACTGGAAGAGTGTAGTTTCCTTTGATGTGAATATCTTTAATTTTATCTTTCTTTTGCCTAATAGTAAGAGCAAATTTACCATTACCACTAGAATCAGAGAAATCTTCTGAATAATCAACGACATAAGCATTAGGTAGCTCATATTTTCTAACAACAGTTCCATTAGCTATAACTTCAATAATAACATGTCTATATGCGATAGAGACTGTACCATCCAGATAAGCCCAGTTTGAAACTTGCTTAGTTTGGATATGCTTTTTATTATTAGAAGGAGCTAGAATTTTTCCTTCGATGTATGCCATTATGTTTATGTGATTTCCCTTTGCATTGTTATCATCTTCTGAATCTAGCATAGTTCTAACAACTGTAATATCTTCTTTTCCTAAAATGATTTCAGGTATTCCATTACGTGAATCATTTTTATCACCGTTTTTAGTATCTGAACTTTGTTTAATAGTAATTCTAAATCCCATAGAAACCTCCAATATATTTTTCTGTAAATTATAATCAACACTCTATAAAAAAATAACAGAGTTTTAGCTCTGTTACTCTTTTAGTATTTAATTATTTAGCGAATATGAAAGTCGATTACCTCTTATGATAACTTATGAATTACTAAATCCACAATATTTTTTTGTAAGATGAAGTAAGAATCTATCTCTAAATCGAATTCTATTAATCAGAATTTCTACAATATTTTACAGAATTTCATAATTCTATAATTCTTATTGTAGAATTGATAATACCGTTGATTTCATTAGCTTTATAAAGAGAAATTCTAAATTCTGCTTTTTCAAAATGTATATATTTTCTAAGTTTTAAAGGGGTAATTTTAAAGAATTTCTTTAATTTATTCCCATTTTAACTATAGATTGATTTTTATATTAAAAAAGTTTTCTTGGGTACAAAGAAAACTCTTAAGATAAAAGACTTTTTAATTTAAACAGAGCCTTTCACTCCTAAGGTTATGAAAAGCTCTAAAGAAACTGGCAACGTCTCTTCCTTACATGATAGCTGATATTATTGAAATCTACAAATATTTTTCCAATTTTATTTTCTACATATTCTTGTTATAGTTTTTTATCATTTCTAAAGAGTATTATTCTAGCAAGTGTTATACGCCTTAGCTTACCGTGCTACTAACGCTTTAAGGCTACACAGTCTCTCTATATTAGTCTTAGTATTGTGCTGACGCACAATTGATAATATATATTTATCTCTATTTAATGATTACAAGCAAGTGTTATACGTTGTATATCCCTATCGTGTTACTAGGATATACAACTACACATATATACTATATAACTTAGTATAATTATTTCGTTTGTCTTACTGACAAACTATTGTTTGTAAAATATTCAAAAACGAAAGTTTTAGAATAAAGGGTTATCTCTGAACTCTATGATAGTTCCTTCTGGTGCTATTACCTTAAATAAGTTTCCACCTTCTACTGTATATAGAATTTCTCCATTCTTTAGTTTGAAGTTGTTATACACTCCCGCTATTCTCTCTAGTTCCTTCGTAAGATCTTCTACATAGAAACACATATGAACGATTCCTTCTCTATCTTCACTCTCTAATTTTACTTCCTTCTTAGGAGTTTGTAATTCAATATAGAATCCATCTAGTTCTAACCATGAATTATATTCTCTTCCATGAAAGTCAGGAGTCTCTTTAACTAATTCAAAGTTTAAGACTCTAGTATAAAACTCTATTGATTCCTTATATAGTGATGTCTCTATACATACATGATGAATTCTCATATTCATTTCTCCTTCAACCATATTTAAATACCCTCTAGAATGCGGTTTAAATCGCTCTCACAAGGGTTTTTCACATACTTGTGGGCAATTACCTTGAACACCCTTAAAATAGCTATAAATAGGGATAATTCCACTAATGACATTAAATTTTCTTTAGATATAAAGTATCATTAAAGTTATAAAAAAGTCAAGACTCTCGTAGCTATGTTTGAATAAAAACTAGGTTCACTAGGCTTCATTTAAGAAGTAAAAAAATGGAGCATAAAATTAAAAAAATGTTAGAATAAACAAAAATAAAAAGTTTGTTTAGGTACTTATTACCCTAAGATTTCTTTAGGGTATGGTTAAACATATAAATTTTAAATGTACTTGAATGTATGAAATATATTAGTTTTATTATATAAGTATAAGTTTTATCAGTATTTTACTGTATTTCAGAGTGAAGTTACAAGAGATGTCTTACTGTAAATTATATACTGTGGCAACGAAGGAACAGCGGTACTGAGTGTACACAGTATATAATTGCTGTCTGCCAAAGACAGCCAAAGCTTTAGCTCTATTAATATTAATATCATTAGATAGGGTAAATCCCTAATAAAAACAACTAACTACAACAATAGTCTGTAATAAACATATTAGGAGGATTATAGATTATGGATACTGTTAGTGTAACGGTTAAATTTGATAAAATGTTAGAACTTAATGAAATTGAAAAAATAGAGAGTTTTAGATTTATAAAAGTGAGTAGAGGTAAAAGAGAGATAGATAAAAGTATATTTAAAATATCGTACCCTAAGTTTATAGGAGAGAATAACGCTACCTTGATAACTAATAAGGAAGATGTGTTAAGATGCAATAAGAGGTTTGTAGAGATATTAAAAGAGATAAGACCGAATGATGTGATGACCTTGAATATAAATAGAATAGATATACCTGTAACGTATATAATGCCCGAAGATAAAAGCTTTGCCCAGTATAAGAGTATATTTTATTTATTAGCAAAAATTTATGAGAAGCGGGTAGGGAAGGTATGTGGAACTAAAGGGATAATAGATCTAAAAGAAAATAGCTTCCAGACTGTAGTATATGCTGATGCTAAGAATATAAATGATTATAATAGTAAAGTGGTGTTTTATGACCAGTACGCTAGGTATAAAGATACGTATGCGGGAGAGATAGAGGAGTTAGTAAAGAAGCACCCTGATTTAAAAAGAAGGATGAGAATAGAGGTATCGAAAAAGATTAATAGGAAACCTATGGAATTAGAGAGATTTAGTAGTTTTGATTTGTTGGGTGAGTATAATGAAGAGTTTATGCGGTATATATTGGATAACTTATTTGATTTAAGTGCGATTTGGAATGAGCTAGAAGAGCAAAAAGATAAATGGAGAGTATGGTTTAATACGAAAGTTCCTAATTTTATTGGGAAAATGTTATGGGAAGTTATAAAAGAAGAGGATATGTATGAACCTATGAGGAGTGTAATAACAGAGTTAAAACTTGAAAAGAAAAACTTTGAAGCTAGGATAACTAGTTTAAGGAAAGAATTGAATCGTATAGAAACTAAAGATAATAGGATGGTAATTGATTTATATGATGAGTTGCTAAAAATAAGAGCTAATGTTACGCTTATGTTAAAATATTATAAGTGATGATTTTTTAAAATTATTTTGTAATTTTATTTATTGTAATTTGCTAAGGAGAGCATAAGATTGCTTGAAAAAATAAAAGTTATAGGTTATACTCTAGTAAAATTAATGAAGGAGAGATAACTATGACTAAACAAGAGTTTATAGCTTTATATCAAGATAAAATGGAGATAGCAACAAAGAAGGATGCAGAAAGATTAGTAAATGGATTCTTTTCAACTTTAGAAGAAGTATTAGTGAAGGGAGATGAATTATCAATATTAGGATTTGGAAAGTTTGAAACTAAAACTCAATCAGCAAGAGTTTGTAGAAATCCTAAAACTGGAGAAGAAGTTAAAGTTCCAGAGAAGAAGGTAGTTAAATTTAAAGTAGGAAAAGGACTGGCAGAAAAGGTAGCTAAATAGTATAATTAAAGGAAGTGGTGGATATATTGCTTCCTTTTTAGTTTCATTTATAACTAGAGGATGACGGAAGATCACTGATGTAATATGAAAATCAAAGAAGGAACTTGAAAACTTATTTGTGTTTATGGTTTAAAAATTGAGAAGGGGGTAAGTGAAATATGTTTAATGAACAAATTACGAAATTATTTCAAGGAATAGGAGAAGCTAAAAAAGCAGTCTTATCAACATCAAGCAATAATAGAGTAACTTCAAGAATGATGTCATTTGTAATTTATGAAAGGAAATTTTACTGTCAAACAGATAAAAGATTTCTAAAGATTGAACAGATTTCAAATAATCCAAAAGTATCTATTTGTATTGATAATATTCAAATAGAAGGAATAGCTCAAATCATAGGTAAGCCATTAGAGAATAAAAACTTCAATATTTTATTTAAGAATCACTTTAAAAACTCTTATGAGAATTATTCTTTTTTAGAAAATGAAATTTTACTAGAAATAACTCCGACTTTTATAAGTGTTTGGAATTATAAAGAAGGTATTCCAATAAGAGAATATTATAATTTAACTTCTAAAGAATATAAAGAAGAAGTCTATATTGGGGATGAATAAAGGGGATTTATTACAACTAAAAAATAGCTTTAGAAAATTTATTGACTATAGTTAATATTATGAGAAATTTCAAATTTTCTGCGAAAATATCTTCTTAAAATAGAGAAAATATATGATTGTTAAAAAAGTAGAAAAACAGAATTATATCGATTAGCCTAGTAAAATCAACATATTTATGAATTCTGCCATAAGAATTCCAGAATTATATAATTCTATAAAATATAGGTGAAATTCTGGTTGTCAGAATTGATATTTAAATAAAAATTGAATAAATTTATACTGAATCTTAAGTGGGTTAATTGACAAAAATTTATTTTCATAGCATAATTTCTTATAATAAAAAATATGGAGGTAGCTGTGTTAAAAAAAACCAAAGAAAAACATCACCGAGAAATGTTAAACGAATTAGATGAAGTTATTTTAGATAAAGAATATATTATAAAAGATGAAAGCCCATATTTAGTAGATTATTTATATGGCGTTTCAGATATAGATTCAAAAATAGAGGAATATTTAGATGAAACAGGATTATATGAAGAGTGGATTATATTTTATAGATGTCTAGTAAATAAAAAAGTTTTAAACTCAGATGAGTACGATAAGTTAAAAATAATTGGAGAAGCTTTATTTTTAATGAGAAATGAAAATGATTTAGAAAAATTTAAGAATGACGACGTAACCAAAGATTTAAATAAGATTAAAGATGATACTGAAGAAATTTTAGAAAAACTTTTAAATTTTATTAAAAATAAGAAGAATAATCCAAATTTAACTCAGGATGATTTATTTAAATGTGAAGATATAAAGGGACAATTTTTAAAATTTATAAAAAAACATAATACTTTAAGAAAAGAAGAAGAGAAAGAAAAAAATATCCATGAAATAGATAAAATTTTAAAAGAAGCTTATAGTAATAATAAAATAATATTTAGTAAAACAGATTTTTATAAAGAAATATTAAAATTAAGTACAAGTAAAATTAGCATTATACAAAATAAGTACCAAAAGGAGAAGAAGTAAGAGATGGGCATACTTATGAAAAGATCAAAAATTCAAGAAATTGAAAATGGAAAGTTATCTAATAGATTTTCTTCTTCCGATTTAATAAATCTTTATAATAGTGGAACATATGAGCAAATATCTAATAGTGGTTTCCCATTAAGAGATTCAATTGAAATGAATAGATTCTATATGAAAAATATAACTTTAAATTTAATTGTAAATATATCTGAGATTAAGTTTTTAGAAAGAAGTGTAAAAATTAGAGGAGCAGATGATTTTTTAACATTTAAAGTTTCAAAATATGATATAGAAAAATTAAAACCTTATTTAAATAATGGTCGTAAAGGTATTTTAACAGAAGTTACTATAAGAAAACATAAAAAAGATTTATATTTTATAGAAAATATAAATATATTAGAAGATTTAAGTGAGAGAAATTATAAAGAGTTGTTAAATTTAAGAAAAGAATTGAAAGTTGATGAGTGGAAAAATTTAATTTTAAATTCTATAGGATATGACTTAGATCAATCAGAAAGTATATTGAAGGATTTAATGCTGGTTAGACTATTGCCGTATTTAGAAAAAAATTATAGTTATATAGAATTAGGTGGTTATTCTACAGGAAAAACAACACTAGCAGAAAAATTTAACACCGCCGAAAAAATAGCAACAAATATAACACAAGCCCAACTTTATTATAATACAAAAGAAAAAAGAAAGGGAATATTATTTTCAAAAGATGTATTATATTTAGATGAAGGAGATTTTAGTTTAGCTAAAACAAATGAAGCTAAAATTTTATTACAAGTTTTGGCGGGAAATAAAGTAGAAGTTAGAGATAATCATTTTGAAGCTGAAAGAATAGATGTATCATTCGTCAATCAAGGTAATATTGAAAATGGGATAGTACAATATACAAACAATACTATATTTGATAGATTTAAAAATTCGTTTAATGAAGGTGCTTTTTTAGATAGGACAAATTTTTTTATTGCAGGATGGTTGATTCCAAGTTATTTTAAAATAAAACCAAAAGAAGATCAAGAGATTATTCCACTGAATATGTTAGAAGATTTCTTCAAGATTCAAAGAAAAAAGGAAAGCTATATTGATTTAATTGAGGAACTTGAAGTTAAACTTATAACTAGGGATGAATATCATGGTAGATTTGTAGAATGTATAAAAACAACAATTTCAGCATTTTTAAAATTATTATATCCTAATAAGGAGATTAATTTTGAATTAGAAAAAACTGAATTAGAAAAAATTATAACTTTAAGTGTTTTAGGGAAATACGCAATTCATCATGTAAGATCTAATAACCTTACTACAAAAATTGAGGTTTCTTATAAAAATTCAGAAGTGATTACAATAGATTTTAATATTTTATTTAGAGATTATATAGAATCGAGAGAAGATAAATACATTAAAGAAATTAGTGCAACAACAGATAAGCCATTTTCAGATTATGAAGTACCTTGGCAAAGTGATAACGATATAATTTCAAATGAAAGAGAATTAATAAAAAAATATCGAAAACAAAAGATAGTAGAGATTCCAATAGGATATGAAAATATTTTAAATAGGATTCAAGATTCTAAAATAAAAACTAAATTTATAGAAGATTATAAAGTTGTAGTTACATATGATATTAATGATTACAGAGGAAAACCATATTCAAAGGAAAATGTTCGGGAACGTGATGATTTCTTATATTCATTATTTTCAATAGTTAGTTTATTCAAAATTATTTCTAAATACAACTTATCAAAGGTTGAAAAAGATTTTATAATTCTTTTTATTGATAGTATAATAAGACATGATAATCAGACATTACATATATGGAGACAAGCAGAAAATGATCCTAATGAGTTATTAATAGGAGCTATAGGGGTTCCATTTGGATATGCACCGGATCAAATGCCTCATTGTGGATTAGAAGGGAAAAAATTAAAAGAATATAAAGAATTAATTAAAAATGAATTAGAAAATAAGCCTTTTAATGATAAGTATCAAGATATAAAAAATGAATTAGAAGAAATGAATATTCTATTAGGAGATACGGTTGAATTAGTTGAACAATATAATAAAGAAATAAAGCTATATTTTAATACCCTAAAAAATAAAGAAGAAAAACAAAAGACATTACACGAATTATTAATGGATTTAAAATAGCTTTTTTTTAAAGTCCTGAGAGTCCACATGGACTCTCTTTTGTATTGCTGTGGTTGTACTGAGTAGATTGATTAATTCTAATCTAAATCTATTCTCATCTAGTATCAAAAGTAACCTTTTGAATATAAGTATTAAAAGTGTATGAATCTAGTCTCA
>JBOFRT010000049.1:0-1457 GCA_051651165.1 Cetobacterium sp. | reverse complement strand
TTTTTTCTCCTTATTCTGTGATATATCAGTATTATATTACAAATATATTATATTTAAATGAAAAAAGCAAGTTTTTTTTTATAAATTTAATCATAAAAAAATATAATCGTTCACTAAAAGAACATTTTTTTATTTGATATTGGTTTTTTTAAAAAAATATTATATACTATTAATATAAAAAAATAGGGAGTTATATATGAAAAGTTTAAAAGACAAAGCTTATGATGAGTTAAAGGAGTTAATTATTTCTGGTAAATTAGAAGCAAATGAAAGAATTGATGAAGATTTCTTATCAAAATCACTTAATGTCAGTCGTACTCCTGTTAGAGAAGCTATTAATCGACTTGAACAAGAGGGCTGGATTAATATAGTTCCAAGAAAAGGGATGTTTGTTAATAATATCTCGCTTAAAGAGATTAACGATATTTTCCAAGTTAGAAGTAATTTAGAGCCAATTATTCTTGAAATGGCTTTCTATAAAATCAATAGAGAAGATTTAGTAAGTTTAAAAGAGAAATTTTTAGATTTTTCAAATAAAAATTCTTTAACACCTGAAGAGAAAAAGGAGTTAGATACTTTAGACAATGAATTACATCTATTAATTTTAAGAAATTGTAATAACAATTTTATTATTAAAATGATGGAAAATGTTTACGAACATAATATGAGAATCAGAAATATAAGTTCTCAACCACCAATTAGAAGATTTGATGCTATTAAAGAGCATATTAACATCATTGAATCAATTTTAAATGATAATCTTCAAAATGCAATAGAGGAACTAAAAAATCATAATTCAAAAGCTAAAGAGGGATTCTTCCATAGTTTAATTGAACAGTAAAAAAAGAGATTTGATAGCCCAAATCTCTTTTTTATTTTTTATGAAATATCTTTTTCTAGTAAAGTTGTAAACTCTCTTATATCATCCATTAAATTTACATTTGGATTACATTTTAATACCATTCCATCTAAATACATTAAGCTTTTTATTATATGAAACATTCCCTCTTCAAACTCCATTCCAGAATTTATAGCTAACTTTATTGTTTCCATCATACGTTTTGTTAAACTAACTTGAGAAACTGTGGAGTTTTTAAAATCTCTATAAAGAACTTTAAACTTTTTTGTAAATTTTAAATAGTTTTCCTCTTTCAATTTTTTTTCTGACATCTCATTTAAATAAAAAGCTGATTTATCATAATCATATCTACTTAAATAATAAAAAAACCAAAATAATCCCACTCTTAATTTTATTTTTACTCTTCCAATAGTTGAGCAATCTATAAGGTTTATCTCCTCATTTTCTCCTAAAATTATGTTTCCTGGATGCAAATCTCCATGAAATACCCCTAATTTAAACATGTAAAAAGTGTGATATTTAAAAACTCGAAGAAGGTCTGAATACTTTAACTCTTTTTCTTTTAATAAACTGTTAAAACTTCTTCCCTCTATAAATT
>JBOFRT010000048.1:0-1623 GCA_051651165.1 Cetobacterium sp. | reverse complement strand
GTATCAGCATTAATTCATTCTGCTGTACATGGAGTTAACATAGTGTATATAAAAATATGTAAAGACCAAAGGGCATATTTTTAATAAATTAGTGCTCAAACATGAATTTACTGTTACATTTTATTCTTTTTCAATAACGCTCCGTATCGACTTAATCTGATGTTACATCAGCCTTACAGCAGTGAGATTACTGCATAGTTCATTTGGAGCGAATTCACAGAGGGGCGCGTCCTTACACCTTCAGGCCGCCTACCTGACACTCTCTCCGGCTTGAGCAGAGACACACACCGCACGGGTCACACAGAGGAATTTTGACACTTAGTCGTTTTTCTGCACGTGCACCATTTCACAGTAAAACGGAACAGAAAGTTCAAGAACAAGGACTGAAAAATAATAAATGGCTCAAAAATTGACTACTGTATGGCTAATTTATCACCAGAAGGAGTCAATGGTTAGAAATAAAAACTTCAAAATTGATGAATCTTGGGCTAGATTTTAGTATATTATGTCAAAAATAGACATAGACTTCTGAATGGCAGTTGTACCAACAGAAGGAGTCAATGAGTAGGTATAAAAATTTCAAAATCCAACAGGCCCAAGAGTTGTTGATTTTGAACTTTTTAGTTCTACCCATTGACTCCTTCTGGTGATAAATTAGCCTTAGAGTAGCCAATATTTGATCCATTGAACATGTTTCAGTCATCAATCTTGAAATTTCTATACACACTCATTGACTCCATCTACCCAATAGACTCCTTCTGGTGATAAATTAGCCATAGAGTAGCCAATATCTGACCAATTGAACATGTTTCAGTCATGGATCTTGAAATTTCTATACCTAATCATTGACTCTTTCTGATGTTACGTCAGCATTTCAGAAATCCATATTTGATCAAATGGACTAATATATATATATATATATATATATATATATATATAAATACACTCATTGACTCCCTCTAATGTTATATCAGCCATTCAGAGTCCATATTTGACCTAAAATACTAATATATTGCCCAAGACTCATCGATTTTGAACTTTTTAGTTCTACCCATAGAGTAGCCAATATTTGACCCATTGAACATTTTTCAGTGCTTGATCTTGAACTTTCTATACATACTCAGAGAATCCGAATGATGATACATCAGCCAATCAGAAGTCCATATTTGACCGAATGGACTTGTATTGGGTCCAAGAATCGTCAATTTTGAACTTTCTTTTCCTACCCTATTTACTCCTTCTTGTGATTCATTAGCTATAGAGTAGCAAATTTTTTACCAATTGGACATATTTCAGTCATCAATCTTGAAATTTGTATACACACTCATTGACTCCTTCTGTTGTTACAGCAGCCATTCAGAGTCCATATTTGACCAAATATACTAAAAAATGGCATAAGAGTCAACGATTTTGAACTTTTTAGTTCTAACCATTGACTCCTTCTGGTGATAAGTTCAGCAAAAATTTGACCTACTGAACATATATCAGTCCTTGATCTTGAACTTTCTGTTTCTACCCAATTGACTCCTTCTTGTGATTCATTAGATATAGAGTAGCAAATTTTTTTACCCATTGGACATATTTCAGTCATGAATCTTGAAATTTCTATACCTACTCATTGAC
>JBOFRT010000047.1:0-4398 GCA_051651165.1 Cetobacterium sp. | reverse complement strand
TTTTATCTAAAGAGAGATATATTTTCGGATACTCTTTTGAAAAAGTTAATAAAAGTGGTTATGACAATATTCTTGGGTATAATCAAGAGTTAAATAGTCTTTTTATTGGTAAAAACTATCCTTTAACCTCTTCTATCAGTAGTGGTTGGCTTCTTAATTATACTCGATTAAGTGACAAATTTAAAAATGACTACGGAAAACGTGAGGATAATTTATTTCAAGGAACAGGTTATTTAAACTATAATAAAAATAATTTTAATGGACTTGGAGCTTTATTTCTTGGATATTCTAAAGGCGATTTAGATAGAAATATTCAATTTGATTACTCTCAATACAATGATACTTTAACATCTGTTAAAACTGTAGATTTCAATGAAAGTTTAGATTCTAAAATTAAAACTTTCTATGTTGGTGGAATGGGAAAAATATCAAAAATATTTAATTGGAACTCTTTTTATGTAGAACCAATTGGAAAATTCCAATCAATGGGAGTATTTCAAAAAAGTATTGATGAACACAATGGAACATATAATCTTAACTTAGATAAATTAAATGGATTCTTAAATACTTTCTATCTTGGTGGAGATTTAGGAAAAAAATTTGATATTAAAAACTATGGAGTTAAACTTTCTTTAGTTGGATATCTAAAACAAGACTTAAACAATATTGATAAAAATATGAAATTTAAAGTGCAATCTTTGGGAAATGAAACTGGTTCTATAGATATAAATAACAAAAATAGATTTTCTCAAGAAATTGGAATTAATGTTAAAGTTGGGGAACTTCAAACAGGACTTTCTATATATACTAACTATTTATACGAATTTTCTAAAGATAACTCTTGGAGAATTGGTGCTGGAATAAGTTATATTTTTTAATATTTAAGTAGGAATTTACAATATTATTACGTATACTCAGTCGAATTTATAAAAAGGAGGTATCAATATGAATAAAAAAATTACATTGTTTCAGTTAATTGCAATTAGTATCGCCTTCTATGGAAGTATAAGAAATATTCCTACTGTTGCTAGTGTTGGTTGGTATGGTATTTTCTATATGCTTGCTGCTGCTATTTTTTTCGCTATTCCTATATCGCTTGTTGCCGCAGAGCTTGCTACTGGATGGCCTGAAGAGGGTGGTCCTCAAGTTTGGGTAAGGGAAGCATTAGGTGAAAAATGGGCCTTTGTTACTGCTTGGTTATTATGGGTTCAAATGTTTTTTGGTATGGTTATGGTTTCAACGGCCTTTGCATCAATGATTCCTTACGTTATTAGCAAACCCGAACTTGCTAATAATAATATTTTCATTGTTGTTACCGTTATTGTTACATATTGGTTTATAACACTTTTAAATTTTAAAGCACAATTTGGTAAATGGATTAGTACTTGGGGTGCTGTTATTGGAATATATATCCCCGCTATTTTGCTTATTGTTTTAGGTCTTTGGTATTCTTTTAAAATAGGTAATGTTAACCTAGGACCTTTAAATTGGGAAACTGCTATTCCTAATTTAGATTCTTTGGATAAGCTTTCATTCTTTGCTGGTGTTATCTTTATTTTTGCTGGATTAGAAATTGCTTCTGTTCATGCCAATGATATTGAAAATCCAAAAAGAAACTATCCAATAGCTGTATTTATTACAATATTTTTAATGGTTATATTTAATTTAATTGCATCTTTAACAGAAGCAAATGCTATTCCAGCTGGTCAAATTGATCTAGCTATTATTACACAACCATTTGAAATATATTTTAATGCATTAGGAATTCCTTGGGCAACAAATGTAATAGCTCTTATGATTGCTTTAGGAGTTTTCGCTCAATTAAACGCTTGGGTTTTAGGTCCATCAAAAGCAATGATTAAAGTTGCCGATGCTGGTTTGTTACCTCCTATTTTTCAAAAAAGAAATAAGGATGATATTCCTGTTACATTTATTTTAATACAAGCAGCGGTTATTACATTAGTTACTCTTTTATATATAGTTGTTCCTGCTATTAATACAGGATTTATAATTATATTGATGTTAACTACTGTTCTTTACTGTATCGTTTATATTTTTATCTTAGTAGCAGAAGTTATTTTAAGATATAAAAGACCTGATGTTGTAAGATCCGTTCCAGTTCCTGGAGGTAAAGTAGGTATGTGGATAACTGTTACTTTAGGTATGATTGGTGTTATATTAACAATTATAGTTAGTATTATTCCATCTAGTGATATCCCAGAAAATCTTCATAGCGCATCTTTATTTATACAGATTATTGGAGTTTTACTTCTATTCGTAGCTCCGTTAATTATATATAAATTTAAAAAAGAATCTTGGAAAAAACAAACTAAACAAGGAGTTGATGAGTGATTATGAAAAGTACTGAAGTAAATTTAAATGCGCTTTTTTTAGGGCCGAAATCTGAAAATGAGGATTTCTTTTTAAAAGAGCTTGTTAGATTATTTGAAGATCATGCTCAGTGGAGAAAAAATTATCAACCTGGTGATGAAGAGGTTATTAAAACTTCTTTTAAAAATTGTGAAACGTTTATAGATACATCAGAGAGATGTGAAGAAGTTCTAAAGGAGTTATCTAGACGTCTTAGAGCTGGAGCTACACCTTGGCATTCTCCAAGATATTTAGGACATATGAACTCTGAGACTTTAATGCCTGGATTACTTGGATATTTTGGTGCTATGCTTTATAATTTGAATAACGTTGCTTATGAATCATCACAACCTACTTCTGTCATGGAAGATGAAGTTGGTGCTGATTTATGTAAATTACTTGGATTTGATCCTGTTAAAGGTTGGGGACATATCTGTTGTGATGGTTCTATTGCCAACTTTGAAGGAATTTGGTATGCTAGAAATTTAAAATCTTTGCCTTTAGCTATGAAAGAAGTTGCTCCTGAACTTGTAGAAGGAAAAGATGAATGGGCTTTAATGAATATGCCTATTGAAGAAATTATATATTTAATTGAAAATCATGAAAATAAATGGGATATTTTAAAAGCTCATTCAGCTAGAGCTGCATCAAAAGAATTACCTCATTTAGGTAAATGGATTGTTCCAGAAACAAAACATTACTCTTGGTTAAAAGCTGCTGATGTTTTAGGTGTTGGTACAGACAATATTGTAGCTATTGAGCTTAATAATAATTATAGAATGGATGTAGATAAATTAAAAATAACTATTGATAAGCTTGTTGCTGAAAAAACTCCTATTTTAGGTGTTGTTGCAGTAGTAGGTACAACAGAAGAAGGTGCTGTGGACTATATTGATAAAATAGTAGCACTTAAAGAAGAATACTCTAAAAAAGGAATCAATTTCTACTTCCATATTGATGCTGCTTATGGTGGTTATGCTAGATCGATTTTTTTAGATGAAGAATATAACTTTATTGAAAAATCAATGTTAAAAGAAAAATTTAAAGAATATGATGTATTTTATAATGAAAATATTAATTGGCCAAGTGATGATATTTATAACGCTTTTAAAGCTATGAGTCATGCAGATAGTATAACTATTGATCCTCATAAAATGGGATATATTCCTTATTCTGCTGGAGGAATTGTAATAAAAGATAGAAGAATGAGAAATTCAATATCATACTTCGCTAGTTATGTATTTGAAAAAGGTGTTGAAATTCCAGCTTTACTTGGAGCATTTATCATGGAAGGATCAAAAGCTGGTGCGACTGCTGCTGCTGTTTGGGCTGCTCATAGAGTTTTACCACTTAATATTGCTGGTTATGGAAGATTAATTGGTGCTAGTGTTGAAGGTGCTTTCAATCTTTACGATTATTTAAAAGCTAAAAATTCTATTAAAGTTGGAGATAAAGTTGTTAGAGTAGAGCCATTAACTTCTCCAGATTTCAATATGGTTGACTTTATATTTAATGTTGAAGGAAATAAATCCTTAGAATCTCTAAATAAATTAAACCATGATTTATATGATTTATCTTCTGTTATGACACCTAATCTATACGCAAATGAATTTGTAACATCACACACAGACTTTAATATAAATGATTATGCAAATAGTCCATTAGATGTTTTACAAAGATTAGACATACCTAAAGAAGAATGGTTCAAAGTTAATGATTTAACTTTACTAAGAGCTTGTGTTCTATCACCATTCTTAAATAATCCTGAAACTTTTGAAACTTATATTGAAAAAGTTGAGGAGTCTATCATAAAAAAATTAACACTTATAATTAAATAATGATATCTTAATAAAAAATCCCAAGAGTTTAAATACTCTTGGGATTTTTATCTTACCCTATACCTCCATATAAAACTCCTAATATCAGAATTATTAATACTCCAGGTACAAATATATATTTTCCTATTTTTACAATATACTTTCCAACTTTATGTTTTGCTCCTAAATCAATCTCATATTCTATAGATTT
>JBOFRT010000046.1:0-6223 GCA_051651165.1 Cetobacterium sp. | reverse complement strand
CCTAAATTAAAAAGTTTTTTATCAGCTAATATATAAATTTTTCCAGCTATATCACTTTCAAACCAATAAACTTGTTTACCGTTAATTGTTCCTCCTTTAATATAACCAATAGTATGTGTTTGTGTTTCCATTATCGTTTGTGTTAATTTCTTTTTCTTGCTCCCTTGATAGTCTATTTTAACATTCTTATTTTTATTGTAACCTGTTCTTTGTATTACGCTCATAATTCCTCCTAGATAGCCTTACATAGTTTTATAATATCTTTAAGATATATTTTCTTTTGGATTGTTTCTTGATCCGTTGTAAATTTGATTCCGTATGTTCTCATTAAACCTCTATATTGTTTAAAAGCTGTTGTATCTTTTAAATGTTTTTTAGAAATATTACTCCATACTTCCCAATCGGTTTTATCTTCGGCGTATTCTATTAAATGTAGCTCATATTTATTTTTAGTATTTGGAATAATCCATTTATTTATAATATTCATTATATCACTCCTTTAGTTTTAAAGTTATTGGTCTTATTGTTCGCCACGTTTCACTACCTCACAAGTTAGCCCTATTATTTAGGTTAATAGATTTTCTAGAATTCTATATACCTCAATCTAACCATTGATTTTACTATAAACTATCATTCTCAGGTCTCTAACATATAAGGACTTGTAATTAAATTTCTAGTATTAATTTTTCTATTAATTCAACTGTAATCTTAGAGTATCTATTTATTTTTAGTATTTGTCCTCTCATAGTTCCTAAAAACTCTCTTATTTCTTGTTTTGCTTTTTCTACATCTGATATATTTTCAATCTTATTTTGTTCTAAAGCTCTATTACCCAATATTAATTCAAGTCTTATTAAATCACCCTCTAAATATCCTAAATTTTGTTCTTCATACTTAGAATATATTTTTAAAGCTCTACTTTTTTTATAACCTTTAAGTCCTTTTAATTCTGCTTTATCAATCCATTTATCTTTCTCAATTTTAAAATCGATCTTAGCACTTTTATATTTATGAATTTCCAAAGCCTTTAGGAACATTTTTAAAATATGCTTATTATTAACCAATTTAAAATCAGTATATACATTTAAACAATACTCTATATTGTTATTACTCAACAACTTCACACCTAACCCCTCTATTATATTTTTATTTATCTCTTGTGCCTTTCTTGGCTCTGCTCCTAGATTCATTCCATATTCATTTATAGTTTTTCCTGGATTTGTTTTTAATATTGCTTTCCCCTCTCCTATCGGTGTTAAAGTATAGTCTTGATTTTTTTGTTGATAACCAAGCTCTAACCCTTGTATATCTACAGTTTGCTCTATTTTATCGATTTTCATAATTCAACACCTAAGGTTTCTATATCATCAAGTATTTTTTCAACACCAGTATTTATTAAAGTTTTTTTACTTACTTTTAAATCATAAGATATTTTATTTAATCTATCATATAAACTTGGGTCAATTTGAATAGTTAATCCTCTTAATGCTTGAGTTTTAATTTTAATTAATTTTATTTTTTTCATAAAAGTACCTCCTAAATTTTGTTTATTAGTTTGTTTTATCATGTAAAATATAAACTGACAAATTCAAGCCATTTTATAAAGTGAAAAATATAAAGAAGATTTATAATAAAATTTTAGTAAGAATATTAATAAGATAATTAACCTCTTATTCGGTTGACTTTTTAACCTTAATTAAGGTATATTAAAAGTATTAACTATTAAAAATTTTTAGGGGGGGAATTTAAAGTGCTAGGGGGAATCTTAAATATTACTGATAATTCGTTAATTTTAATATTAACTACATTTTCTATATTTTCTAAAAATGCAAAATATATTACTATAGCTTTTATATTTAAAATGGCGATAACTGAAATAGCAGGAAAGACAACTGAATTCAATATAAATGTAATTGCAACAATAGGTATCACGATATCTCTTGGTTTAACAGCATATTTTATAAATGAAAATAGAAATTTAAAAAGAAAGGGGAATGTTTAATGAATGTATTAGTAAATAGCAATGTATTTTTTATGGTATTTTTTATAATTCCTTTATTTTCAATACTTCTTATCATAATAGATAACGATAATGAAAGAGAGATTCTTTTAGACAAAATTTTATTAGAAAAAGTAAACACTGGATTCAAAGATTTTGAACAAAAAAAATTGGTATTATCTAAAAAAGATAGTATTGAATACCATAATTTGAAAATGCAAAAAATTAAATATTTAAAAAAAATTAAAAGTCCATTTACTAAACTAATTATTTTTTTAACTTTAGTCATTCTATTAATTGCAAGTTTAGTTGGGCATCAAAATTGTAAGAAAAATGACGATCACTTATTAAATAAAAATAAAAAAGAGCTCATTGCATTAAGATCTTTTTATAATAGAATGGTTATTATTGGAGTTTTATCACAAACTGATTTTTTAAAAAAACTATTTTTTCTAACACAAAAAATTTCAAAATTATCAATTAAAGATAAAACACAAAAAGTAAATAAAACTCAATCAAGTAAGAATAAAAATATAAACGACTTAGAAAATGTTGTTTATAATTTTGAAACATGTACTAATTTTAATTTAGTAGGTAAGTTTATTTAAATAAAAAAGGAGAGATTTTACTCTCTCCTTTCGTAAAAGTTGGTCGTCTTTTACTCGATACTTTGCTTGTTGTCTCACTTAGTAAGTATTTTTACATAGTAAGAAGAAAATTATTAGGAATATTAATTTCAAAGAGTACACCCCCTTTCTAAAAGATTGGGTATAAACAATTTTCATTACTAAAGCTCAGTATCTAGGAACTATAATACCATTGATTACAAAAAATAAAAAGAGGTTTAAGCCGACCAAAGCAAAAACCTCTTTATTGGTGTTCTCTTTATAATATTCCTAATTTAATTATAAACCTTAATTTTTCAAAAAGCAATTATTTTTCTTTAAAATCAAGCTATACATTTATACCTAATTTTTTTTAAACCCCTTTAAAACCAATTATAGAGAGCTATTTTTATTCATTTCTTCTAGTATTTTTTTAATTTTATGCTGCTTGGCCATTCCAACTAACTTTCTACCATTTTTAGACACTAAAAGGCTTTCGTCAATATCTTCAACCGTATATATTTTAGTTTGGATAAACTCTTTCGTTTCAAACTCTGCAATCTCATATTTAGATTTATTCATAGTATCAAATATCTTTCTAACTGATATAATATGTTTTATATTATTTTCTTCCAGGTATTTTTTATATAAATTTTCATAATCAACTTTAGATATTTTAATTTTATCTATTTTTTTCACTTGATCCATTGAATTAATTTCTTTTTTTATCTCCTGGAATTGCTCTTGGTGTTCTTCTAATTCTTTCTCTCCAATAGAACTTCTTTTCTTTATAGCTTGAATTTCTTCAACTTGTTTTTTCTTTTTTGTTTTCCAGGTAAATTTTAAAGATTCAACTTTTACACCTTTTTTTATTTTCTCTAATTTTAAACCTTGAAAATATAATTTTAATTGTTCCTGGATTGGAGATAAGACTCTTTTATCAATATCTACCATTTTATAACTCTTTGGAATATCTAACATCACTTTAAAATCATCTAGTTTTATTTGAAACCATTTTTCTTTAAGTTCATTATTATCAAATTGTTTCAACAACCTAAACATATTTTTAGCATAAGCACTTTTTAAACTTGCAAACTCCATCAAATCAAACTTAGTAAACTTTTCTATATCATTCAAAATAAAGCTATAATCTTGATTAAGTCTTATTTTTATTTCTTTTTGGGTTTCATCTATTCTATAACTTGTAAATAAAACAAATTTTTCTTTAACTCCAGGAGATAGAATTATTTCGAATTTAATATCTAATAACTTGGTGTAGGTACTTTCTAAATCTTTAGTAAATCTTTTTATATCATTCCTAGAATAGTTAGATAATTCTTTCAATTCTTGAAAAGACAAAACAATTTCATTTACCCCCTCATTTTTTAACTTATAGCAAATACTAAAAAACAAATCTAATTCTTTTTCCTTAAACTTCCCAAAAGATAAACTATTCATTTTACTATCATATTCGACTATTTTCCTCACTCTAACCCCCCACAAGTATTTTTTATTATTTAAACTAATATTATCAGTGTTATTTGCACAAGTCAATGACTTTTTTTATTTATGACCTTTTTTAATGACAATATGACCTCGATTGAATGACAATATGACCTCGATTGAATGACAATATGACCTCGATTGAATGACAATATGACCTCGATTACCCTTTCAAAACTCTCTTGTAGAGATGCATTTCAGCTACCTAATACTTTTTAATACTTTTTAATACTCTTTAATAGAGAAAAACTTTTAATTTTATGCAAATAAAAAAGAGTGAATAAACCACTCTCTTAACTAATAAATGAGTTATAATTTTTTATAGCTCCCCTTTTTCTTTTAAAACTTTTTCCCACCGATAAATTGTCGCTCTTGGAACTCCAAATTCTTTTGATAATTCAGTTTTATTAAAATTCTTTTTATAAAATTGTTTAAACCTTTCTAAGCTATCTCCTTTTAATTCAATAGAACCTTTCTTTCTTCCTTTATATTTACCCTCTTGTTTTGCTATATCTACACCCTCAAGAACTCTTGCTCTTATGTTTTCTCTCTCCAATTCTGCAACTGCTCCTATTACTGTTAAAAAGAATTTTCCAATCGGTGTACTTGTATCAATATCTTTATCCAGGACTTTTAAAGTTGCTCCTTTATTTTCTATCTCTCTTGCTATCTCCAACAAATCCATAGTGCTCCTAGATAATCTATCTAAAGACTTTACCACAACAACGTCATTTTCTTTTAAATCCTGGAGCATAGCTTTTAATTGAGGTCTTTCCTTATCTTTACCCGATACTTTATCACTATAAATTATATCTGCTTTATCATAAGCCAATAGTTGTCTATCTAATTTTTGCTCTACTGTTGAAACTCTAACATAATATTTTATCATTCTAACACCTCTTTTTATCAATTGTATCGTTTGAAATACTTTTATTTTATAATACAATATATGGATTAAAAAGTCTAGTTTTTCTTATATTTTTTATGATTTTTTATATGTTTTTTATGTATTGTCTACCCTTTACTTCAAACGATACAACGTATGATAAATAAAAAGTGCAGAGAACTCCTCTGCACTTTTACGTCATATATTTCAACAATCTCAAATAACATTTTAATGGAATTTATTATTTTTTAAATAGAATAATCTCCTTGGTCACTGACTAGTTTTCTGTAACTTAGTGCTTCTAAACTTAGAAAAGTTTAGAAGCTGCTACATTTAGAATAAAAATATATACATCCTTGAGCTTTAGCAATCCACAATTAAAATGGATTGTTTGATTGGAGTAAGTAATTACCCCAACGTCTTTCAAATATAAAGCTCCTACAATTAAGATTAAAACAAGAATGATATTTTTTTTCATCAGTGATCCTCCATTAAATTTTTTAACGTCAGAAATATACAACTGATTTTAATGAGTTATTACACACTCTTCAATAGATGGCTACTTCTAAGCCAACTTTTTAAAACTAATATAAGGATATCCCAACAAAACTAAAAAGTCAATTTAAATTTTATTTTTTCGATATCGAAATTTTTAATTCTAAAATTTTTTATTTTTTGTAAAAAAATGGATAGACTAACCTGGACTAAATTCCACCTATCTAAATCCAAAATGAGTTTCGTGCCCCCGGGGGTAACTCAAAGATTTCAAGGTGTTATTTTAAAACTTCTCTTAAAAATGAAAATTTATAAAATTTCGCACAATTATGCTACGTAATTACATTTTTTTAAATTTATCATTCCTAATAAATAATTCTGTACATATCACTATCATAATTCTTTCCAATTTTAGTTTTAACAAAACTTCAAACATTTTCACGAGCATTTAGTCACTAAGTAAAAAAAACGCCTAAAAATACATTTTAAGACGTTTTAAACAGATTTATAAAATTTCATCAATTTCTAATTGATAAGTAGAAAGAACTTTCCCAATAACTCTAACATTTCTAGTTTTATAGTTTTTATCATAAAAACCTAAATTAAAAAGTTTTTTATCAGCTAATATATAAATTTTTCCAGCTATATCACTTTCAAACCAATAAACTTGTTTACCGTTAATTGTTCCTCCTTTAATATAACCAATAGTATGTGTTTGTGTTTCCATTATCGTTT
>JBOFRT010000045.1:0-1195 GCA_051651165.1 Cetobacterium sp. | reverse complement strand
AATCAGTGCTTAAAACTGCCTGATATTTTGGCTCCTCTTTCATGATTCTAGCTATTGTATCTATAGTTAGTTTTACTATATTGATATTCGTTTCCTCGTTAAATCCACCTATATTATATATCTCATGTGCCTTAGCATTAGAGATAACCATGTCTATTCCTTTACAGTGATCCTTTACATATAACCAATCCCGGACATTATCTCCCTTTCCATATACAGGAAGTGCATTCCCAGCTAAGATATTTTTAATAATTAGTGGAATTAACTTCTCTGGAAAGTGATATGGTCCATAGTTATTGCTACATCTTGTTATGTTAAATGGAAACTTATATGTTTCTCCATATGCAAGCACTATCATATCAGATGCTGTTTTAGATGCTGAATATGGACTTCTTGGATCTAATGGAGTACTTTCTGTAAACATCTTCTCTCCATAGGTTTGAAGATTAGTTCTTCCAGTTGCAATTGCAGCTACTGCTTCATCTAAAATTAACTCTCTTGGAATATCAAAGTCTTTACTTAAACTTCCATATACCTCATCTGTTGAAACATGATGGAATTTTTTTCCATCTTTATAGATTGGGTATCCATTACTATCTTTACGCACTGTCCAAAAATTTTTAGCAACTTCCATTAGATTTTGTGTTCCAAGTATATTTGTCTCTAAGAAAACTTTAGGATTTTCAATACTTCTATCTACATGACTCTCTGCTGCAAAATTTACAACATAATCTATATCGTGTTGCATAAATATATTTTCAACTAGTTCACGGTTACAAATATCACCTTTAACAAAAGATACTCTAGAGTCTTTTAACTCTTCTCTTATTGTTCCAAGATTTCCAGCATAAGTTAGTTTATCTAATAGTACTAACTTTATATCTTCATGCTTTTCTAACATATATTTAACAAAGTTTGCACCAATAAAACCTGCTGCTCCTGTTATTAAATATGTTTTTATAAACTCTTCTGCCAATAGTAACCTTTTTGATTCTAAATGTTTTTTTAATTTTGCTTCTGATATAGAATAAGTTGTTGCTACTATAAATTTTGTTGTTTTTTTATCTATTTTTATTGCAACAAGATAGTTATTATCTATTTTTTTTACAAACTCTATAGAATTTTTCTCTATTGGGTGTTGCCCTATATAATCTGGTGCTTTTAATACTTCTTCTATAACCTTTCTTGGAGATTC
>JBOFRT010000044.1:0-2988 GCA_051651165.1 Cetobacterium sp. | reverse complement strand
AGGGTGGTTTCGCTTAGGTGTCAATCAGACAAGTCTTATTCTCTGTGTGCTTTATTACAGGTACCAAAAGCCCGAATGAGTGGTACTGTCACTCCCGACGATTTTGTCTCTGTGTCGCGTTTATGCCCCTCCTTCTGCGGGGCTTTTTTTTTGCCTATACCAACAGCGACAACCCAATCACCAAAGCCACCAGATTGATGACAATCCACAGCTTGCTCATAACACCCCCAACTTCCCTTGCTCCTGACCTGCCACTCCGGCATTGAGCTCAACATCCTGCCCCGCGCGGTATCCATCAAACATGGAGTTCTGATCCCGGCGATTCCCGCCCGCCTTACGTGCCGTTGCCTGTTTGAGCTTGGGGTGGTGCTGTTCCATGAACTGCTTGACCAAGGCGGCTTCTTTCTCACTGGGAACGAGCTGCTGCACCTTGGCCCACACTGCCCGGCACCACCCCTCACAAAAAAGATCTGCTCGCCTTGTCTTAGTGATTGGCTTCATCCGTTTGTTCAGGCCAGCCAGGTACTCACGGCGGGCCTTGCCCAGCTGGCGAGCTAGCACTTCATAGACATAACCGGCGATCTCGGCACGTTCTGCCGGGCCAATGAACGACACTCGGACAGCACCGAAGATCTCGCGCTGATACATCACCTCAACCCCGAAGGCATCACCAACCAGGGAGATCAGCATGTGGCTCCACTGGGGTTGTGTTCTGCTTTGGTTCGCACACTTGGCCCATTGCTGCCCGATGCTGCTCAATTCGATATCGGTTTCTGTAAGGCCGTTCGCCGCCATCAGCGCCTGCACCTTGGCCATGGCATTGGCAGCTTCGTGCTGGTTGCCACTGGCCGCCAGAGCCAACAGCTTTTTGATTTTGCTCAGAATGCGTGAGCTCATTGGAAGTACTCCCCCACAGTCAGGACAATGGCTGCCCCCAAGATGATGATTTGGATGTTGATCCCCAGCTTGAGCCACCAAAGCAGTTGCGAGGTGGTCTGCCACCACATTAACCGCTCATAGATGAGCGCAAGAAGGTCGACTACGGCGAACGCAACAACAGTGATGCCGTAGGCAAAGACCAGGCTCATGCCAGCGCTCCCGGCCGCCAGTGACGGTGCTTGGCCTGCAGACAATAATCAGCGCGGGTTTGAGCCCAGAGAACGTTCTCTGGCTTTCTAGCCACTTTACGGGCGGTACCCCACATATCACGGGCCTCGTCCCACAACCCCTTGCTTTCCAGCTCTACCGCTTGCAGGGCGTATGCCTTAAAGCCAAACGGGTTCTCACCGTTGAATCTGATGTCTTGAATACTCATGCCGCCTCCAACCTGATTTGTTCCAGCTTCCGTTTGCAATGGTCATAACGTGCGGTCGCTTGCTCCCATTCACTGCGGGTCTTGGCGAACTTGAGTGCTTGTCGCCAAGCCGCTTTAGCCTCTGGCCAGCGGCCTTGCTCTTCACGTTCGCGGGCTCGGTCCCAATAAAAGGCGAATCCCCTTGGTTTGAATGGTCGGCTCATGGCTTCACCTCCACCTGTTCATTGGTGATGACCCGCCAGTACAACGAACCACACCCCAAGCACACAGCGGCACTGTCATAAACATCGTCATCAGCAGCAGCCACCGTGGTTGAACGGTGTCCACAACACGGGGTTTGGTAGCTCAGCAGCGCATTACCTGCCGCACGATTGAGATCCAGATATTCTTGATGGCGCTGGCGGCGCTCGCTCAGTGATATGACGCTCATGCACTCACCCCTCCCAGTGGCGGCACGATGGCGGTATTGAAGCCCATCAGCTGCTCCAGCATGTCTGCGCTATCACGGGCCAAAGCAATTACCCCTTCCCCATACCGCCATATCTCTTTGGCATAAGCCTCAAGACCAGGGGTGGTATCCAACACGGGCAGCGCAGACGAAACATTGACGGCTAAGTCTCTGAGGGCGACAACCATAGCTTTGGCTGTCGGAACAACGTCGTTCAGCTCTTCCCGGTACTGCTTACAAAGAACCACATCCGCCGTCTCGCCTTGGCCTTGCGCATTCATCTCCTCCAGACACTTTTTCAGTTGGTAATAGCCGCCCTGGTTATTTCCCATTTCACTCATGGCAGTGTTGATATAACGCCGGGCAATGGATGCTTGCCGACAGGCGATGCTGGCCTGACACATCAGTACAGCCATCGAGTCGTACAGGCGCTGGGCCAGCGGGTCGGTGAAGTCAACGCCGATAGGGAACTGGCGGGCTTCTATCAGAGCCACCAGTTGCTCAACGTTGACGTGGTTAGCGGTTATTTCCATATCTCTCGCTCCTGATTTTTGGCGTAAGGAAGCCCCTGGCTGTTACGCCAAATATTTTCAAAATGGATATTTAAATTAATTCAGTGCAGATATTCGGTTATTTAAATCGTCGAGATATCCAGGCTAATGGCCCGATATTGATTGGTATCTCCGACCCGCTCATAGACCCGTATATACATCTTGGAGCCGGTCACCTGGACCGCATCACCAATGGCCCGCATAGCCCGCAACCAACGCTCATCGGTGAACTCGTAACGACGCAGGGCCAGCACTCGACCGGCGCGGATCTCGCCGCTGGTATCGACCCGGAAGGCATCGTTTACAATGACTTTCAGCTCATCACGAGAGCCCTGTGTCCAATCCTGCAAGCACTGTTCAATCAGCTCTTTGGCGGCCTGCAGGCGCTCATCAAACTTGATGGTCTCCTGAATTGCGCGGTCTACGCGATAACGGCCATTGAACGAGAGTAGGGAGACATTACCCTTCTTACCGCCGAGCTTGACGTCGTACTGCTCTGCAGAGAGCTCAACAAACGCCTCGATGTCACCGAATGTGGCCGCTTTGAAGCGAGCCAGACTGACGTTTTGCTCAAGGGCTTTCTCCACGATCCCGATCACCAGCTTGTCGCGCTCGAGGTCGATTGGCTTAATCATCGACTCCGGCACCAAGCGACCCTGTGCGTCCTTGCGATA
>JBOFRT010000043.1:0-1034 GCA_051651165.1 Cetobacterium sp. | reverse complement strand
AATCTAAATCTATTCTCATCTAGTATCAAAAGTAACCTTTTGAATATAAGTATTAAAAGTGTATGAATCTAGTCTCAAATTTGATATAATATAAATATCAAATTTAACGGACATTTCTTTTAATTGAAATTGTGAAAATTTATGTATAGAGGTGAGATAGATTATGATATTTGGATATGCTAGGGTATCAAGAAAAGAGCAGAATATTGAAAGACAGATTAGAAATATTTTAGCTTATGATTCTGGTGCAAGATTGTATGAGGAAGCATTTACTGGAACAAAAGTTGAAGGAAGAAAAGAGTTTGAAAAATTACTGAAGATTGTTAAGAGCGGAGATACTATCGTTTTTGATTCAGTTTCGAGAATGTCAAGAAATGCAGAAGAAGGAAAAAATCTCTACTTTGAACTCATGAATAAGGGAGTTATTCTAGTTTTCTTGAAAGAACCTTATATAAATACGGCAGTTTATCAGAAAGCCATTTCTATGAAAATAGATAGTACGGGACATAAAATAGCTGATATATATATCAATGCAACTAATGAGGCTATAAAAGTTTTAGCTGAAGACCAAATTGAAATAGCATTTAACCAAGCTGAGAAAGAGGTTAAAGACCTACAACAGAGAACCAAAGAAGGAATAGAAACTGCTAAAAGGCAAGGAAAGCAAATAGGACAGGTTAAAGGAAAGAAACTTGTAACTAAGAAATCAGTAGAGATGAAAGAGAAGATACAGAAACTACTCCCTACTCATTCAGATAAAGAGATAATGGAACTTACAGGACTTGCTAGAAATACATATTATAAATATAAGAAAGAAATGATAATATGATGGTATAATATAAGAAAAGAAATTAATGTAACGAAAGAGGTGAGAAATTTGATGAAGAAAAAACTACCTATAGGTATAGATGATTTTAAAAAAATAATAGAATTAAACTACTATTATGTAGATAAAACTCTTTTTATCCAAGATGTGCTTGAGAAAAGAGCTGAAGTTACATTATTAACAAGACCTAGAAGATTTGGAAAAACCT
>JBOFRT010000042.1:0-1039 GCA_051651165.1 Cetobacterium sp. | reverse complement strand
CTATATGAACTCTTAAAAGTATTTCTTATATCTTTTTGATGAATATCCATTATCTCCATTTTTCTTATCTTAGTGAAACTTACATTCTTATCATCTGTAGCTTCTGTAAATGATGTTACACCTCTTAGAATTGTATATTTTTCTCCATCATATCCCGTTAATACTTTTCCTTTTGCTATCTCTTCATCTTCATTAGCAACTGAACTTTTAAATGACTTTAACCATGGTTGATTCATATTTGTGATACTTGCATTTAATGGAACTCCTGCACATAATGAAGCTACACATAAACTATACTCTTGAGCTGTTAAAACCTTATTCTCTAATCCAGCAACTACATGGTGTGTTTGCTTAGAAGAATAATCTATAATATATGGTTTATTTGGCTCTACATCACAACTTGTTACTAATTTAATCGTTGATACTTCTTTCCCTAATTTTATTCCCTCTTCATTCCTTAGGTTATTTAACCAACTCTCTACATCTGTTTTTAAAGTTGAACCTGATTTAGCTTTGGCCACAACTGGAATAATTGGAATACTAAAATAATTAGGTTCATCTTTTTCTGCTGTTTTTAATACTTCTTGTAAATTTGATAAATCTATTTTTACTCTATATAGGATTACCTTAAATGGATTTCCTAAGAAAGCTAAAGACTTTATAAATAATAAATTATCCTCTGTCCATTCATCTTGCTTTATATCTAATGAGCTTAAGCAAACTGTCTTTATCTTATCTGAAGTATCATCAGGAATTAAAACTCCTAGTACTCCTCTTACTGCTCCAGATACTGCAACTGCTGCTTTCTCTTTAAAAACCATTCCAAAGTCTGGTAATCCTCCATTTAACTTTGCCATCTATCCTCCTCAATCATTTATCTTAATTCTATCTACTAACTTATCCATTAGCATTCTGTCATCTTTAGGTCTATATCTTGTATAATTAAATGTTGCTGTTACTTCAGCTATTCTATAATCACCTTCTTCTTCATATTGGTAATCTATATCATATTCATTATCTTTATTAAAAAATGTAGGTT
>JBOFRT010000041.1:0-1477 GCA_051651165.1 Cetobacterium sp. | reverse complement strand
GCCTCTGGTGCAGTTTCCACAAAGTAGTTAAAAGCCATTAACTCTGCTTTTTGAACATCTATTCTATCTAGCGAACTCTGTCCTGTTCTTATCTCTTTTTCAATTGCATCTCTCCACGCAGAAAAAGATCCATATGGATTATTATCTGGTAATGGTTCTCCATCAGTTTGCATCTGCTCAATTTTAGAAAGTGTTGCCTTGTCATCTGCTAATTCCTTTAAATAACTAACCTCTCTTTCAATACTCTTTTGAGTTTTAATTATAACTCCTTGTATTACTGCTTTTGCTCCTCCAACTGTCATACTCATGCTTACCTCCTTCAATTTTATTTTTTATTTTTCCTGCTATCTCGAGATAGTTTTATATTAACATAAATAAAATTACATTACACTAGCTAAAATCCCACTGTTCATACTTTTATTTTTTTCTTTCAAAATACCATTGTACGCTTGTTTTTTTAAAAAAATTTGACTTTTTTACACAAAAAAAATATTATTTAAATACAAAACATTCGATTTTAAGGAGGATTATGGAGGAAAAATGTATTAAAGCCTTGATCACAGAATATTTAGGGGAAACTGCTTTAATCGAAGAACTTGAATTTATATTTCCACTAAAAAAAGAAACAATTTACAAGCGATTACAAAAATTGCCCAGCAGTGTATCTGTTTGCTCTAATGGTTATAAAATTGTTTTCGTTAAGGAATTTCTAAATTTATTTCTTCTATCAGAAGAGGAAAAGGGGTGGTAATTTTGAGTAAAAAAACAAAAAAAAATTTACAATTTATTGAACTTTCTAGAGCAATTTACAATTTTAAAAAAATTTCAAAATTTGATAACGAAGATCTTTTCAAAAAAAATATAATGACGGATCTAAGCAAAATTTGCCTTAAAAATGGGAACTTTCTTTTTTCTAAAACTCAAATTTTAAAACTTTTAACTAACCTTAACTCAAATAAAGTTACTTATGCTATCAGTGAAAAGAATTTAAATATCGCTAAAGGAAAGGGAAATAAATCTATTATTAAATTTCAATCTTTTTTAATATACTTTGCAATTCCTGACATTATAGATACAATTAAAGATAAAAACTTATAAGGAGGTTTTATGGATTTTATAATAAAAAATAACCATAAAAGCAACTATACTATAATTTATAATAAATTTATACAAGATAAAGATTTGAATTTAGAGCTACTAGGACTTGGGTGTCGCCTTCTTAACAAACCATCTAATTGGGTTATAAACATCAATCAACTGTCATATGAAATGAACATTAGCAAAGATAAGTTACTAAGACTTATAAATAATCTGATTGAACTTGGTTATATGTATCGTCATAAAAAAGAGATTGCCTTTGTCCGCAAAGGTGAACTTAAAAATATATATTATTTTTCTGACGACAAGGAACTTCTAAATAAAACTACCGAACCTTTTAGAAGCGTTGCTACTACCCCGCAACTACACTTGTCCACTT
>JBOFRT010000040.1:0-1218 GCA_051651165.1 Cetobacterium sp. | reverse complement strand
AAATAACTTTTGATCCCTTGACATTAAAAAATTTGGAGAAAAGCCTTAAATTCTCAGTCTGTCAGTCTATTGTTTGGTCCATAATACCACACCAACGTCTCAAATCCACATTGAGAAGACCATGTCTGAATGTCACTTTTTCGTGTGGTAGCCCAAGAAACAATTTTTGTCCTTTGTAAAGCACAAAAGTACTTTGCTCTAGAGGGCTGCATTGGGTTTGGGCTCCCGCGGGACCCGCGGGACCCAACGCAAATCTCGCGGGAGTGGGCGGTTTTACCCCTGCTGCGGGCGGGCGCGGGCGGTCAGAAAATTGAGCGGGAGACCCGCGGGGAACGGTGGGATTTGGCGTAGAGTAGAAATGGAGTCAACGCAAGAAGTTGAGAAGAAAATTAAAGCGGCAGTTTACTTGACCAAAGTAAAACAAGGCAAGTCAGACATATGGAATTAATTCTCAATTGTTACTGACAAAAAAGGGAAAGAGTTAAATTTCGTTAGTTGCGATAAATGTGCAAAACTGTTAGTTGATAACGGACATAAATCTGGCACCTCTGCCCTGAGGCGACACACCTGCACTTGTTAAGCAAGCTATAATGTAAAATCTGTAAGTTTTTTTTTTTCGAAGCATAGCATTCTATTTATTTTGTTTTGTATTTAATTTGTTAGAATTATATAGTCTATTTTCAAAGTTCTCTGTGTTCGGGTTACTTATTTCCAAGTACGCACTAGCCTAAAAACTGAGGTGCCGCTAGTTGTGGATTTGTTTGAACAATTAGGCCTAATGTTTTCAACCCTAATAAAAAAATAGACCTACCCAATGTTTGCCATGTGTGGTGCTTTGGTTTAGCATTGGTTACTTCATCTTATTTAAACACAATCATGTTTAAAGTCTGTTATTTTGGATGTTAACTTGAACGAATATTTAGTCTGAGTATATGTAGCTACATTTTTCACAAGCCGTGAGATAAAGTCCGCGGGAGCGGGCGGGAGTGGACACAAACATTGCGGGCGCGGGCGGGAGTGGAACACACAGGTTGCGGGAGCGGGCGGTCCTGGTCAAACATTCAGCGGGAGCGGGCGGGTGCGGGTTTAAGAAAACAGTCCCGCGCAGGGCTCTAGTTAGTAGTACATCCAGTGGTTAAAATGCTTACAAAAAAACACAAAATCGAAATGTTTAATGCCGCAATTGTTACTATCAGTTTATTTCCAGCTGATCACTTT
>JBOFRT010000039.1:0-1780 GCA_051651165.1 Cetobacterium sp. | reverse complement strand
TACCTAAATATTTATCAGCAACACTTCTAGCAAAAGCTGACTTCCCTAATGGAATGTATTTTTCATTAGGTTCTATTTTCTCAAATGCTTGTCTTACTTTATTAGGGTTATTATCGTTAATTAAAACTCTCATAACTGGATTTTTGCAATTAAAATATGTTATTAATTCATCTATTAAGAGCTGACCCTCACTATCGGGGTCGCCACAATGCACTATTGTAGATACTTTTGAATCTTTTAAAAATCTTTCTATTACACTTAATTGATTGTCTATTGTACTTTGTGATCTAATCATTATATTTTCTTCTTTTTCATTTTTAGCTTTTTTTAAATCATATTTTTTAGGTTTTAATCCTGTGTTTTCATCAATTGGAACTGGTAACTCTTCTAATTTCCATTCTTTGTATTTTTCGTCTATTTCTTCAGGTTCTTTTAACTCTAAAAGATGTCCACTAGCCCAAGTTATTATCTTGTTGTTGCCTTCTATATATCCATTTTTCATTTTAAAATCATTACCAAAGGCTGAAGCTATAGCTTCAGCTACATTCTTTTTCTCTGCAATTATTAACTCCATCTAATCTCCTCTTATTCTGTATCTACTAGATTTAAATTATTTACATCTTTCAAAGCATAATATCCTTGACTATACCCAAAATTTGTTTCTTCTCTTACTATTACAAGAAACTTATATTCTTTAAATTCCCATTCTTCAGTCTCTTCATCATATGTAATTTTATCTTCTAATTTTTCAGGATAAATAAAATCACCCTCATATATATTTAATTCATCTATTAAATATTTTCTAAATTATTCACCTCTTTGAAGTGGAATAATCCCTATAATATCTTTATAGTTTTCATTTAAATTATGAATAAAGGCTGAAATATTTAGTAGTTTAATATCTTTAGCTTTTCTTTCTTCAGATAATACTTTCTCTAATTCTTCTCCCTCTAAAGACTCTAACCATATATATGCTATTTTAGAATCATCTTTGCAATCTTCTATGTTTACTTCGCTTATTTTATACCAAATTCCATCTACTTTTAATATTTTCATTGCTTCATGTTCTTCTCTAATTTTCTCTTCAGTATAGTTTCTAAAAACTTTTTTTAGTTGTCTATTTACCATTTTTTCTCCTTATTCTACAATTATTTTATTATCTTCTATTAATCCTAATTTCTTCAGTTTTTCAAGATTATTTTTTATGAAAGTTGAGTTTTTAGTATCATAAATCTTAGAATCTGTTACTTTTCCTTTTGAATCATAAGAGATATCCTCTTCTACTGTTTTAAACGTCTCACCTTCATTTAACGCCTCTATAAATTTAATTCTGTCTATTTTTACCTTCATTCGTTTCATCTCCTTATTTAAGCTATTTTAATAGGCTTTCCCACTCTTCTAATTGTTGTTTTGCTTCTAAATCTCCGTTATTAAGTTCTTCTTGTAGTTTGTTAATGGTGTTACTATAATACATTAATGCTAAAGTACTTTGAGATCCTTTTGTTGTTGCATTATATATTAAGTTTTCTTTCTCTTTTAAAGTTAATTTTTTAAGTATTTTTAACTCTATTAAATTACCAGGTATCATCATTTTTTTTATTTTTTTATTTTCAATATGATCTGATCCAAAAGCTCCTAAATTAAAAAGAATGATTGCTCCACCTAATAAGTACATAAGTTTTTTAGCAATACTTTTAGGTATTATTATTTCATCTTCAGATAATGTTATTTTTTTATATTTCATAATTTTTCACCTCTCATAATTTTATTATTTTAAATT
>JBOFRT010000038.1:0-1336 GCA_051651165.1 Cetobacterium sp. | reverse complement strand
TAGGTGATTTTTCAAAATACTCCTGAAGTTTTAAAAATTTTGGTGATGAAAATCTATTATATATATCCTTACTTAAAAACTGAATAATTTCAGATCTATAACCAATAGCTCCCTTTGGCATATATATTAGTTTATCCCAGTAAAGAAGTGTATTTAATGTATATTTCAGATACTCTATCTCTTTTAGCTCTATTTTTAATGCCTCTTGTTTTTTCTCATAAAACAAATCCATTGATCCTCCTCAGTTACTTCAAATTATATTGTGTAAAAAATGGATGTAAAGAGTTAGTTTCACAACTACTTTTTAAAAGTTCCTCATTTAATTTTTCATTTTTTAATAACTCTTTAGATTCAACTTCCTCCTCTTGAAGCTCTAGTAAATTCATTATTGTTAAAAATATTTTTGATTGTCTTTTTAACTTTTGTAAGTAAAACTTATGTGTTCTCACTGTAGATGGAGATATTCCCATCTCTTCAGCTAACTTTTTACTCTCTTTTTTTTCCATAAGTCCTGTTATAATTTTACTTTGAATCTCTGTTAAACCAGTTATATCTTTTTCTAAAGATAGTAAAGTTTTTAGTACTCCATTATGCTTTCTTTCTATATGTTGTTCTATTGCTCTTTTTGCTGTTATAAAATTATGATTATCCTCATAAACTATACCCTCATCAAAGGTTTCACCACAAAAGATACACGTAAAATAAAAAAAGAGCATATTTGTAATACATTTCACAAACATACTCTTAATTGGCTTTTTACACCTTTATATATCATTTTTTAACTCTATGACTACTAATTAGGTCAATTTCAAACGAACGCCTTAAATCTAAAATTAAAGAGCCATTTTTATGGACTTTTGTACATAAAATAGTAATCATATCCATCTATACTTATTTTTAAGTATTTTTATTATATAAATCTATATTTTTGATATAACCTACTGTTTTTACCCCTATTATACCACTTATACCTCCTAAAAGATCTATCCCTATATCTCTTAAAGTAGCCTCTCTTCCCGGTATAAAACTCTGATGATACTCATCACCAATAGCATATAATAAAATAAATAGTGTTGTTTGAAATATCTCTTTAGCTCCTCTTTTCTCTCTACAAAGTAACAATCCACTTCCTAATCCCAAGTATATAAAAAAATGTGCATTTTTTCGAATATTTACACTTAATCTCTTTCCAAATACTTTCTCAATCTGTTTTTTAACATATCTCGATTGTTTCATTGTTTCTCTTCCATCTTGATGAGAAAACCAAAATATAGAAAGCATTACAGCTATAGATAAAAATTTAAAAACTTTCTCTTTTTTCATTTACTCATCTCCT
>JBOFRT010000037.1:0-3551 GCA_051651165.1 Cetobacterium sp. | reverse complement strand
AAAGTATTAATTAATAATAAAACTAAAATTCCAAGAGTTAAAAGCATATTGAAAGCTGTTAATTTAGGTCTTTTTAATTCATCCTCTTTCTTTTGAGATATATGAGTTCCCTCTTCTATTTCAAATTCAGGTGATGTTTTTTCTAAAACACCGGCTCCATTAAATTTAATCTCTCTCATAGCACCAAAGGCAGCAAGACCTATTGTAGTAGCAACTCCTAAAATTTGAATAGGAATCATAATATGCCAAAGATCATTGGGGCTCATTCCTAATACAGAAGCAGCTCTAGCTACAGGACCTCCCCAAGGTAAAAGATTCATAACACCCATTCCAGCTCCAACAATCATAAGTAAAAGTTGTGGACGAATATTAAGTTTTTTATAAAGTGGTAATAAAGCGGGAACTGTAACTAAAACAGTTGTAACAGTAGCACCATCAAGGTGGGAGAAAATGGCAACAATGGCAGTGACAACTGCAACTGCAATAACATTAGTTCCAGCCTTTTTAACCAACTTATCAACAATAACGTCAAACATCCCGGCATCAGACATTAGACCGAAGAAAGTAACTGAGAAAATAAATAAAACAGCCATTTCAGTAGTTTTACCAACACCTTTTTTTACAAAAGTAACGATTTCAGGAAATGAAAAACCAGCTAAAACAGCAGCAATAAATGGAATAGTAATAAAAACAACTAAAGGTATAGTCTTTGATTTAAAAAGAAAATACATCATGGCAAATAACATAATAAAACCAGCAACGGCTAGCAACATAATAAAACCTCCCAAAAATTCCAAATTTAAAATTGAACAATTGTATACAAAAATTCCAGATGTGCAAATTATAAATTTTTGTTTTGAAAAAGTCAATATATTTTTTAAGAAAACAATTAATTCTAAAAAATTACATATTATATGAAAATAAAAATTAAAAAATTGTTGACAAAATAAAAAAAAAAGTATAAATTAAAATTGTATACAATTATTCAAAAGTGAATTTATAGGAGGACTTATGATATCTTTATATGATAATGGAGTATTTTTAGTTAATGGAAAAGAGATTATATCAGAGGAGTCTGGTGTAAAATATAATAAAGAGGATTCTAAAAAAGGGACAATAGCTTACAAAATTTTAGAAAAGCACAATGTTTCAGATAATATGGAGAATTTAAATTTAAAATTTGATTGTTTAGCATCTCACGATATAACATATGTTGGAATAATACAAACTGCTAGAGCAAGTGGTCTTGAAAAATTTCCAATTCCATATGTTTTAACAAACTGTCACAACACTCTTTGTGCTGTTGGAGGGACAATAAATGAAGATGATCATATGTTTGGATTGTCAGCAGCTAAAAAATATGGAGGAATTTATGTTCCACCTCATCAAGGTGTAATTCATCAGTATATGAGAGAAACTATGGCTGGGTGTGGAAAGATGATACTAGGTTCTGATAGTCACACAAGATATGGTGCTCTTGGAACAATGGCTATAGGTGAAGGCGGAGGAGAACTAGTAAAGCAGATTCTAAGTAAAACTTATGATATAAAATATCCAGGAGTTGTTGGAATATATTTAAAGGGAGCACCTAAAAAAGGGATAGGACCTCAAGATATCGCTTTAACAATAATTAAAGCTGTATTTAAAAGTGGATATGTAAAAAATAAAGTAATGGAGTTTATAGGAGAGGGAATCTCTAATTTAGATGTTGAATTTAGAAATGGTATAGATGTTATGACAACAGAAACAACTTGTTTAACTTCTATTTGGAAAACTGATGAAAAGGTTATGGATTATCTAAAGGAACACAATAGATTAGAGGAGTACTCAGAGTTATCTCCAGAGAGTGTAGCTTATTATGATGGAATGGTTGTAATTGATTTAGATAAAATAGAATCTATGATAGCTCTTCCTTTCCATCCAAGTAATGTTTATTCAATAAAAGAGTTACAGAATAATTTGGATGAGATACTTACAAAAGTTGAAGCAGAAGCTTTGGAGCAGGGAATAAAAATAGATCTTAAAAGTAAGATAAAAGATGGCTCTCTTTTTGCTGAACAGGGAGTTATAGCAGGATGTGCAGGTGGAACATATGATAATATAGTTGATGCCGCAGATATTTTAAAAGATAAATCTGTGGGAGTAGATTTTGGTTTAAGTGTATATCCGTCAAGTCAACCAACTTATATAGCTCTTAATAAAAATGGTTCAATAGGAACTGTAATGGAAAGTGGAGCAGTTGTTAGATCTGCATTTTGTGGACCATGTTTTGGAGCGGGAGATACACCTGCAAATGGACAGTTAAGTTTAAGACATACAACTAGAAACTTCCCAAATAGAGAAGGGTCAAAACCAGGAGATGGACAAATCTCAATGGTAGCACTAATGGATGCTAGGTCTATTGCAGCAACAGCAATCAATGGAGGAAAATTAACAGCAGCTACAGATATTGATGTAGAGTTTACTAAGCTAAAGTATGAATTTAGTGATAAAGTTTATAAAAATAAAGTTTATGATGGGTTTGAAGAGTCTAAATCATCAGATTTAATCTATGGACCAAATATAATTGATTGGCCAAAAATGCCAGCACTTACAGAAAATATGCTTTTAAAAGTTTGTGCAGTTATAAATGACCCTGTTACAACAACAGATGAGTTAATCCCATCAGGAGAGACATCATCATATCGTTCGAATCCAATGAGACTTGCTGAATTTACTCTTTCAAGAAGAGTTCCTGATTATACTAAAAAAGCTAAAGAGATACACAAATCTGAGGTTTTAAGAGAAAATGGTGAAAATCCATTTATAGGGGATTTAGAAAAAGTATTGAATAGAATAAAAATGGTGGATGTAGATATAAATCCATTAGAGATTGGAATAGGAAGTACAATTTATGCTAATAAGCCTGGAGATGGTTCAGCTAGAGAGCAAGCTGCTTCTTGTCAAAAAGTATTAGGTGGTTGGGCTAATATAGCTAAAGAGTATGCAACAAAGCGTTACAGATCAAATTTAATTAACTGGGGAATGATTCCATTTATTATAAAGCAAGATGTAAACTTTGAAAATGATGACTATATCTATATAAAAGATGTAAAATCAGCTATAGAAAATAAAGATGATATTATAAAAGCCTATATAATTTCAACTGAAAGAGAAGATGTAAAAGAGTTAGAATTAAGATTAGAAGCTCTAACTGATACAGAGAGACAAATATTAATAGATGGATGTTTAATTAACTACTATAAAGAGAACTAGAGACAAGAGAGTTATTCAAAACTATTGAGGCACTAAAGAGTTATATTATAAAGTAAGTTGAATATAAATAAAAGGCTAACTGGGGTAACAGTTAGCCGAGTGGTTACTTAGTATCCTTTTTTAGTAAGTAATAAAAAAAGGCTTATAACAAAGATTGATCTTAACATATGAAAACTCCACCCCCTTTCAAGAGGTAAGTAACCACTGTTAAAGATTATAACATGAAAAATAAAAAAGAGCTAGTTTACCCTCTAGCTCTTTTTTATACAATGGAGTTTTCACCATTGATTAATCTT
>JBOFRT010000036.1:0-3558 GCA_051651165.1 Cetobacterium sp. | reverse complement strand
CTAGGGCTTAAGAAGATGAATGATGTTAGAGAGCATAACGTGACTCCAGAATTAATGGGGAAAATCGCTCTAATTTCTTACCTAATAAAAGTAGAGGAGGTGCAATAATCAATGAAATTAAATGAATTAAAGCCTTCTGTACCAAGAAAAGCTAGAAAAAGAATCGGAAGAGGAGAGTCTTCAGGTTTAGGAAAAACTGCTGGAAAAGGAAGCAATGGTCAAAACTCTAGAGCTGGAGGAGGGGTAAAACCTTACTTCGAGGGTGGACAAATGCCTTTATATAGAAGAACTCCAAAGAGAGGATTCTCTAACGCTATATTCAGAAAAGATTATGCAGTAATAAACTTATGTGATTTAAATAGATTCGAAGAGGGAACTGAAGTAACTCCTGAGCTATTAGTAGCAGCTGGAATTATCAAGAAAACTCTTGCAGGAATCAAAGTTTTAGGAAACGGAGAGCTAGAAAAGAAAGTTTCTGTAAAAGCTCATAAAGTTTCTGCTTCTGCAAAAGCAGCTATCGAAGCAAAAGGTGGATCTGTAGAAATTATAGAAGTAAAAACTTTTGCTGATGTAGCAAAAAATAACAAGTAATATACAACTAGTTATTTCAATGTGAGGTGAAGAATTTTGGGTTTAATTGAAAAGTTTGAAACGAAGATTAGAGGTATATTTAAAATTCCGGAACTGAGAGAGAGAATCATCTTCACCTTATTAATGTTCCTAGTAGCTAGGGTAGGGACATATATCCCTGCTCCTGGTGTGGACATTGATCGTTTAGCTCAAATGACTGCACAGAGTGATTTACTAGGATACATTAATATGTTCTCGGGTGGGGCATTCCAAAGAGTATCTATATTTGCATTGGGAATTGTACCTTATATCAATTCATCAATTGTATTTAGTTTACTTGCTGTAATAATTCCTAAGATTGAAGAAATTCAAAAAGAGGGAGAGTCAGGAAGAAATAAGATCACTCAATGGACAAGATATCTAACAATTGTAATAGCTATAGTCCAAGGAATTGGAGTATGCACTTGGTTACAATCTGTAGGATTAGTAACAACACCAGGGTTTACATTTTTCTTATCAACAATAACAACTTTAACGGCAGGAACAATATTTTTAATGTGGGTAGGGGAACAGATATCTATCAAAGGGATAGGTAACGGAGTTTCGCTACTAATATTTTTAAATGTTATTTCTGGAGCACCGGGAGCTGTTATCCAAACTATACAAGATATGAGAGGGAGTAAGTTTCTTATTCCTGTTTTGTTATTAGTGGGAGTTGCTGCAGTTTTAACGATTGCAGGAATTGTTGTGTTCCAATTAGGACAAAGAAAAATACCAGTTCACTATGTAGGAAGAGGATTTGCTGGAAATAATGGAATGGGTCAAAATTCATATATCCCATTGAAATTAAATAGCTCAGGTGTTATGCCTGTAATATTTGCTTCAGTGGTTATGATGATACCTTCTTTAGTAGTAAACGTTCTTCCAGGAGAGTTTTCTGGAAAAGTAGTACTTGCTAGAATATTTAGTGACCAGCATCCTGTATACTTAATACTATTTGCTGCTGTAATTATATTCTTCTCGTTCTTCTACACTTCTATAGTTTTCGATCCTGAAAAGGTTGCAGAAAATCTAAAGCAAGGTGGAGGTACGATTCCAAGTATTAGACCTGGAGCAGATACAGCTGATTATCTTGAAGGAGTTGTAACTAGAATAACTTGGGGTGGAGCTATTTTCTTAGCTTTAATCGCAATTGCACCAATGGTTCTATTTAAAGCCTTTGGACTACCAGTATTCTTTGGTGGAACAGGAATTATAATAGTAGTAGGGGTTGCACTAGATACAGTACAACAGATAGATGCTCATCTTATCATGAAAGAGTATAAAGGATTTTTATAAAATCTAGGCACGGCATAAGTCGTGCCCTTTTTATTTAAAATAAAGGAGATGAAACTAATGAACATAATGTTATTTGGAGCACCTGGTGCAGGAAAAGGAACTCAAGCAAAATTCATAATAGATAAATATGGAATTCCTCAAATTTCAACTGGAGATATGCTAAGAGCAGCTATATCAGAAGGAACTGAAATGGGTATGGAAGCCAAAAAATTTATGGATGAAGGTAAATTAGTTCCAGATTCAACAATCATAGGAATAATAAAAGATAGATTATCTCAAGAAGATTGTAAAAAAGGATTTATCTTAGATGGATTCCCAAGAACTTTAGCTCAAGCAGAAGCTTTAGAAATACTTTTAAAAGATCTTAACATGAACTTAGATAAAGTTATTTCTTTAAATGTTCCAGATGAGTTAATCGTTGGAAGAGTTGTTGGAAGAAAAGTTTGTCCAAGCTGTGGAGCATCATTCCACGTTGTAAATAACCCTCCAAAAGTAGAGGATAAATGCGATTATTGTGGAGCAGATTTAATAGTTAGAAAAGATGATAATAAAGAAACTGTAGAGAATAGATTATCAGCTTATCATGAGCAAACAGCACCATTATTTAACTTCTATACTGAAAGAGGAGTAATGGTTGAGTTAGATGGTACTAAAGAGATCAATGAAATTGCAAAGGAAATCTTTAACATTTTAGGATAATTTTTAGATATCTAGAAAGGAAAAATATGGTTATATTAAAAACTAGAGAAGAGATTGAAAAAATCAAAAAACCATGTCAATTAATTGCAAGATTATATGCAGAGTATTTACCTCAGTTTATAAAACCAGGTATTTCAACATATGAATTAAACAAAATTATTGAAAACTACTTAATTGAAAATGGAGCAGAGTTAGCAACTGTAGGAGTTGGAGGACCAATAAATCCATTCCCAGCAGGTTCGTGTATCTCTGTGAATGAAGAAGTGGTTCATGGTGTTCCAAAAGAAAAAAGAATTCTTCAAGAGGGAGATATTGTAAGTGTTGATGTAGTAGCAAGAATGGATGGTTTCTACGGAGATTCTGCAATTACATTCCCAGTAGGAAAGATTGATGAAGAATCACAAAAATTAATCGATGTTACTAAAGAAGCAAGAAGAATAGGAATAGAGCAAGTTTTTGCAGGAAATAGACTTGGAGATGTAGGAAATGCAATCCAAAAATATGTTGAAGCAAATGGCTTCACTGTAGTTAAAGACTTTGCTGGGCATGGAGTAGGAAAAGCTATGCATGAAGATCCTTGTATACCTAACTACGGAAGAAAAGGTAGAGGTTTAAAAATCGAGGAAGGAATGGTTTTAGCAATAGAGCCAATGGTAAATATTGGTACTTACAAAGTGAATATAATCGATGATGGGTGGACAGTAGTGACAAGAGATGGAAAGCGTTCGGCGCACTTCGAACACACTGTTGCCGTAATAGATGGAAAGCCAGTTATTTTAACGGAATTAGCGTAGTAAATACAACAAAAAATAGTTAAAAATTAGCTAGACTTTTTGTAAAATAAATGTTAAAATAATATGAATTTCTGTTCGATAGGAGGTAGTATGTCGAAAAAGGATGTTATCGAATTAGAAGGAACTATATTAGAGGCCCTTCCAAATGCGATGTTTA
>JBOFRT010000035.1:0-1682 GCA_051651165.1 Cetobacterium sp. | reverse complement strand
TTAATAAAAGGGGAGTGAAAAGTATGTTTAACGAAAAAGATGATTATAAAAGTTTTATGGGATTGACACCGTTAATCTTATTCGTAGCAATGTTTTTAATAACAGGAATAGTTACTAATAATTTTTCAAGTATGCCTGTTTTAGTTGGATTTATGCTTGTACTGGCTTATTCATTATCATTGAATAGAAAGGATAAAAAAATCTCATTGGAAGAAAAAGTAGAAATCTTTGCTAGGAGTGGAGGAGAGTCAACTATAATTTTAATGGTTACTATTTTCATTTTAGCAGGAGCTTTTTATTCAGTTGCTAACGCAATGGGGTCAGTAGATGCAACAGTAAATTTTGGTTTAAGTATTTTACCATCAAAAGCAATATTGCCTGGAATATTTTTAATAAGTTGTATTATATCTTTTGCAATGGGAACATCTATGGGGACAATTACGGCAATAGTTCCAATTGCAATAGGAATGTCACAACAGACAGGGTTAGATCTATCTCTTTTAATGGGAACAGTTGTAGGGGGATCAATGTTTGGAGACAATCTATCTTTTGTTTCCGATACAACGATAGCTGCTGCAAGAACTCAAGGAATAGAGCTTAGAGATAAGTTTAAAATGAATGCGTTAATTGTTTTACCTGCAGTAATAGTAACAGTCATAATTCTGTCTTTAGTGCCTGAAGCAACAGGGACTGTAGTAGTTGGAGAATACTCTTTAATAAAGATACTTCCATATATTTCTATAATAGTAAGTGCATTAATTGGATTAAATGTAATGGTAGTTTTAGCTATTGGAATTGGAACAGGTGCAATTCTAGGTTTATCACTTGGAGCATTTAATTTTGTAGAGTTACTAGGATTTATTCAAAGAGGATTTGGTTGGATGCAAGATCTTTGTTTAATTGCTATAATAATAGGTGGGATAATAGGGCTTATGAACTATTATGGTGGAGTAAATTATCTTCTTGATAAAATAACATCAAAGATAAAAAGTAAGAAAGGTGCAGAGGCTGGAATAGCTACTTTAGCTGCTTTAATTGATGTTGCGACGGCAAATAATACAATTTCTATTGTAACAGCAGGACCATTATCAAAAAATATATCTAAACAATATTCAATAGATTTAAGAAGAACAGCCAGTTTACTAGATATATTTTCATCTGCATTCCAAGGATTGCTGCCATATGGTGGTCAACTTCTTGTAGCCGCAGGGTTAGCTCAAATATCACCAATGCAAATAGTACCTTATAACTATTATTCATTTTTAATGATTCTATTTGGTGGATTATCAATTGTATTCAATGTACCAAGATTAAAAGGATATCAAAAAGAAACAATAATAGAGCAAGAGGTTGAAAAAGAGGTATTCTAGAATGAAAGAAAACAGCTTACAAAAAATGTGAGCTGTTTTTTATTATTTATATGATAAAAAAGTTATATATTTGAAAAATATAAATAAAAGGCTAACTGGGGTAACAGTTAGCCGAGTGGTCACTTAGTATCCTTTTTTAGTAAGTAATAAAAAAAGGCTTATAACAAAGATTAATCTTAACATATGAAAACTCCACCCCCTTTCAAGAGGTAAGTAACCACTGTTAAAGATTATAACATGAAAAATAAAAAAGAGCTAGTTTACCCTCTAGCTCTTTTTTATACAATGGAGTTTTCACCATTGATTAATCTT
>JBOFRT010000034.1:0-1323 GCA_051651165.1 Cetobacterium sp. | reverse complement strand
GACTTTAAAATATTTTCTAGATTATTCCCTTCATATAAAATCTGTTTTATTTTTTCCAAAGAAAATCCTAAAGACTTGCATCTCTTTATAAAATCTATTTGTAAAAATTGATCTATTGAATAATATCTATATTTCGTCTCTTCATCAACATAAATTGGCTTTAAAAGCCCCTCTTTATCATAGTGACGAAGAGTTTGAATAGAAATTTTTGTTAATTTAGATGTTTCTCCTATTGAAAATATCATTTTTTCCTCCAAATTTTTTTGACTCTATAGTTACAATAGAGTATATACTATTCTCTAGTAAAGGAGGAAGTAAAATGTTAAAAAAATTTATTAATTATGCTGTCCCATCTGTATTTGCGATGTTTGTATCATCGCTTTATGTAATTATCGATGGAATCTTTGTAGGTCAAGGTGTCGGAAACTTAGCTCTTGCCGCTGTTAACTTAGTAGTACCTGTATCAATTTTCTTTTTTGGAATGGCTACAATGTTTGCTGTTGGAGGAGGAACTCTTATTTCTGAAAATTTTGGAAAAAAAGACATAGCAAAAGGTATACACATCTTTAGAGAAGCTTTTATTGTTCTGTTAATTCTAAGCTTTTTTATGAGTTTCATATTTGTTGTTTTTTCAAAAAAGATAGTTGTACTTTTAGGAGCTAATGGAAATGTTTTAGAGGAAGCTAATACTTATCTAAAATATTATGTTATGTTTTGTATTCCAAATATCCTAGGAATATCTTTAAGTAGCTTTATAAGAAATGACGGGAATCCAAAACTTGCTATGATTGCAACTGTTTCTGGTGCTTTTTTAAATATTGCTCTGGATTATGTATTTATTTTTATTTTTAAATGGGGAATAAAGGGAGCTGCCATAGCTACGGGACTTGGACAAATTTTAACTGTTTTAATTATACTGTTACATTTTTTATTTAAAAAAGGACATCTGTCTTTTGGTAAAACTAAATTTCATAAGGAAAATATACTAAGATTTATTGCACTTGGTTTTCCATCTTTTTTTATGGAAATTACTTTTTCAATAATGGTATTTTGTATGAATATAGCTATTTCAAAAGTAGGAAACGAAAGCCAACTAGCTTCATTTGGAATAATAAACTATCTAACTACAATAGTTTATATGCTTCTACTTGGTCTTTCTTTTGGAGTTCAGCCATTATTTAGCTTCAATCATGGAGCTAAGAACTATGAAAATGTTTTTAAATTTTATAAATTTACAATTGTATCTTCTATAATTATTAACTTTATTTATTTTATTATTTCATATTTTTATGGATATGATATTGTTGGCTTATTTACTAAGGA
>JBOFRT010000033.1:0-5059 GCA_051651165.1 Cetobacterium sp. | reverse complement strand
TATAGCAAATAATAAGGAACTAAAACTAAAGATTTTAGCTTTAATCTCTTACTACTTACCTTATATTTATCCTCTATATTCTTACATTAAAGTATATCATTTTTACATATAAAAAGCAATTTCTTATTTAATTATAATTCACTATTGCTTTTACTAGCTTTGTGGAGCTTTTAGTATATCAAAAAATCAAAAAAATTTTGAGTTTTATTTTTTTTAAGTGCATTTTAAGTGCAAAGTCTAAGAATGCGAATAACTCTCATAGAACCTTTATTCTATTAGTTTTTCATTTTTTTATTATTAAAAGATACTAAAAATAAATAAAATTTTTAATCTATAAAAAACAAAAGAATCATCAGATTTAACCTTTCTGCGATTCTTTTTTCATCTATATATATTTATCTGATTCAGTTTTCACCCTGTTTATCTCTTATAAAATTATTTATTTCCAGTTTAAACATCTCAATCGTTGAAATATAATCACTTTCAAACTCCTCATTATTAATAAATTCATCTACTAATATATCTAGTTCTCCTTTTAACTTTTGTGCTCCTTCTATTGTATCTATCTCTCTTTTCCCTTCCTTTTTATCAATCATGATTATTTTTAAAGGGTGTTTATAAGATATTATTCCTAATTTATTTAAAATAATATCATTTTTTTCTATATATTTTTCTTCAATTTTATTTATTTTACATCCATATATAAGTTCACTCACTTTTATTGCTTCAATCACTTCATCTTTAAATTTTAAATATTTTTTATTTTCTGTAAAGTATTCTTCAGTTTTCTTTTTTAAAATTTTAAAAAATATATCTACACAATTTTTTTCATCAACATTCTCTACTTCTATTCTACTTAAAATATCTATTAAATTTTTTTTAAATCTAAATTCATTATCTTCCATTTTTAACTTTCTTCTTAAAATCACTTGAATCCACATTTCATTTTCTAAAGCTCTTAAAGCTAAATAACATTTTACAAACTCTTCATCACAATGTTTTTCTAATCTTATAGTTAAATTTTCTCCAATTTTTATATTACTATTAAAGATATCTAGTACTACTTCTTTATAAAAAGATAACCTAAGCAAACTTTCAAATTCCTTGTTATCTTTTAAAAGAAGAATTTTACTTTCCAATTTTGGTTTAATTTCTTCTATTTTTTTTAATGCTCTTTCTTTGGTTAAAATAGAATCTAAATTTCCAAATTTTTTAAGTAAAGTTTCTATATCCCAAGAATTAATTTCTTTAGCATCTTCATCAAACTCTTTTTCTACTTCTTCCTCACTAGAGGTTATTTTATTTCTTTTCAGTATGTCAAATTCTTTTTCTATTTTAAGCTTTTCATAAAGATATTTAGCTTCTAAAAAAATAACAGAATTTAAATATCTTTCTAGACTTTTAGAATCAATCAAATAAGTTTCAGAACTAATTACTATATTTATATCAATATCATTAAAATATTTTTCTAGTATTTTATACCAAATTATTGTTTGTGATGATAATTTATCTTTTTCAATAGTGCTCCAATATTCAAAAATTTTTTTTATTTCTCGTGGATTATTTATATCTTTGAAAAATATATCAATTCTATTTAATATTTCTTTTATTTTTTGTTTATTTCTCACCGCTTCTTCTTTTTCTAAAGATATAGATAATTTTCTATCCCTTTCCTCATATTCTTCTTTAACTTTAAAAAAATTCGTTAGTATTTTCGTATACTCTTTTTTAAAATCTCTATCTTTCAATTCATTTAATACTTCTTCATAATTTATATCTTTTAATTCTAATTCTATTTCTATATATTTACTTAAATATAATTCGTCAATTTGTAAATTTTTAATAAAATATTTTTTTTCATAGCATAAGACTATTTTTATACCACTTCCTTTAAATGTTTCTTCTATAAGTGCCAATAATTCTATAACTTTAGATTTTTTCTCTGCATGTATTCTTTCTATATTATCTAAACAAATAATTATTTTCTTTTTTTTTATTTTTTTTATGGCTTCTTTTAATTTTCTCTTATTTTCTTCAATACTATCATCATCTAACATTGATAATACATAGTTTGTTATCAAATTATATTCTTTAAGTATTTTTTTTAAAGAATTCAATCCTATGGGATTAATTTTATTTTTTCTCAATATTATATCAATATCAGAACTTATCTTCTGAATTATCTTAAATGTATCTGAATAAATAGATGTGTCTATATATACCGGAATATAACTTTCTCTTTTTTCAAATATAAAATTTTTAAGAAAGCATGTTTTACCAACTCCCCATTTTCCATTTAAACCTACCACATCATTTACTCTTAAATATTTATCCAACACTTCCATAGTAGATATTCTTGATTCATATATTTTTTCTGAAGGTTCATTATCAGGTGCATCTCCATATTTTTCATAATAAAAAGATAAAAGGACAACTATAACTCCTATTAATCCTGCCATTTCTTTATTCCATTTCATATTAACAATACCTTCAATTCCTATTGTCCCAAGTATAAATGAAAATAAAAGCATTTCCATATACAATACTTTTATTATTCGATAATTATTGAGACGTAGAAATGTTGTTGTCATTATTAAAATTATAAGCACCCAATACAATTCTATTTGATACTGAAAAGGTATAACATAATTTATCCAAGCTAATTTATGTGTTGTTGTCAACAAATCATGTAGAAAAGAACCTAAAACAAACGCTAATATAAAATTAAATAAATTTTTAAAAAACATATTTTTCTCCTTATTTTAAATTTTTATATTAAAAACAAACTTTTCTTTATATATTATAACAAAGAATATTATTTTCATAAAATAAATATTACTTTGACTTTTTTGTGATACAGCGTTTTAATTTTTAAAATATACTTGTTTGAAAATACAATATATAAGCACCTGTATAAATATAATAAATAGCGAATAAAAAGTTTGTCTATTTAATATAAGATAAAACACTTGATTTATTGAAATAAAAAGTTTAAACTATTCTAATAATATTATAAAAAAGGGGGAAATAATAATGAAAAAAAATGGAATTGACCAACTTTTAAAAGATTTAAAAACATTAGAAAAAAATGGAAAAAATTTGAATGGAGAACACAAGATACCAGCAGAAGTTTTATTTAATCATAAATTTATGACCAAATATACTAATTTTGATAGTTTTGAAGAATTTGTTGAGGCTATTCCAAGCGATGAAGAATTCGAAAATGTAAGCGATGAAATATTACAAGAACATATTAGTAATGGAACAACTTTTTCTTCTTGGGACGAGATGCTCAATGAAGCAAATTCACTATATATAGAGACACAACTTTTTAAAGGAATAAAATTTTAATGAATAAAGAAGCACAAATGAATTTAGCTCAAAGAATATGGGATGATACCAAAGGGAATCCATTAGTAAGTGTCTATTATAATCAAGCAAAATTCACAGAAGAAGAAAATTTAGCGTTTCAAGATCTAATAAAAAAAATGGTAATAAAACGAAGTCGAAATTCTATTTTTGTTAGTTCACAAACAAAGTTTTTTTTAGAAAACAATGGAAAAACTGAAAGAGAAATCAAAGAAGAGGAAGATAAAAAAATGAAAGAAAAAGAACTTGAATTGGCAAAAGAAGCTAATTCTATTTCTAAAAAATCAATGATGATATCAGGAGTGGCTCTTTTTATATCCTTTATTAGTATTTGCATCTCAATATTTAAATCTGGAAAATAAAAAAAAGAGGTAATTCCTCTTTTTTCTCTTCTTATTTATTTTCCATCTGATAAAATAGACATTTTTCTTTTCTTTAATTTTAAATTTCAGGTTTTTTCAATTTACATTTTTAATTAATTCCTTTATTTCTTTTAAATCCTCCTTAGCTGCTTTTAATTCTTCGGTCATAAGTTTTATACATTCTTTAAACTCTCCAGATATTTCTTTCAATTCTTTTATAAGAGTTTTTGTATCTTCGTCTTTAGATTTATTAGAATCTATTAAATGTTGTACAAACAGATCATTTTGATTGTTTTGTTGAGTATCTTTTCCATAAAAAACTTTTGCGAATAAAACAACTAAAACAGCAAGAACACTTCCTTCTTTTGCAATATTTGAATCTATCATTTTAAACTCCTTTTAAGTAAATTATTTCTCTTTCCTCCAACTTTTAATACTTCTATTTCCAAAGAATCCTGTCAAATAAACCATTATAATTTGATACATCCTATCATCTATTGGAAATATTGGAGATTCTGTTTTAAATATAAATCCTATCCACATTCCTAAAAGATTACTTATAAGAAATCCACAAAATATAAATGCTACGAGGGGAAATACCATGCTTACTGCTTTTTCTAAGCTACTGCCTCTCTTATTGTTAAAATCCTCAACTTCTAGCTTTTTTAATTCTATTTCCATTTGATTTTGAGTATTCTTATCTGGGACAAATTTATTAATAATTTTTAAAGCTTCATCAACTATGACCATCTTAATTTTCTCCCCCTATTGTTAATAGATAATTCCTTTGAATTATATTTTCTGCCATTTTATTTTCTATATCTAGTACATCAAACCCATATTTTATCCATCTTTCTTTTTGTTCTCCAAGTATTGTAAATTCATCTATAAGTCTATTTACTTCTAGATTAATCTCTTCCTGAGTTGCTCCTTCTTCCCATACATTAATATCTTTATTCCATAACTTTTTAAATAAATAACTTGGAGCTTCTACTCTAATGATTTTATTATTTTCAATATATTCTCCATCCTGAAGCAATTCAGTTTTATTATCTAGTAGAATTAATTCTTCTCTAGTTTTTTCTCTTATTACTCCAGAATCTAATATCGGATTTTGAAATTTTATCTCAGTTGATATATGGCAATCTACATTCCATTCGGGATAATATCTTATTGGTTCAGCTTTAAATTCTCTATATGAATTTATAATTGGTCTTGCTACTACTGTTAATGTTTTTATATCATAAATATATATAATCATTGATTCTCCTTTGTAATTTTATTTTTAGTTTTTCTAATTTTTTATGTCGGGTAAATTATACAATTTA
>JBOFRT010000032.1:0-1096 GCA_051651165.1 Cetobacterium sp. | reverse complement strand
TTGTCCTTCAGCTAAACTTTTTGCTCCTAAAGCTCTTTGAATAATTGCTTGATTTGTAGCCCAATAAAAGAAATTAACAATCATTATTCCTGTAAAAATAGTTGTCCAAGGTACTGGATCAGTTGCTGCTCCCCAAGCGTTTAATTTATCATAGTGAGTTGTTGTTATTTTACTAACTCCATCTAAAATACTTCCATCTCCTAAGTATTTTAAAGCAAAGAATGGAATCATTGCTCCCCCTATAATTAAAGCTAATCCATTTAATGTATCCGACACTGCTACAGCTTTTAGTCCACCAAAAATAGCGTAAATCCCTCCAATTATTCCTATTAACCAAACAATAACCCAAATAGACATATTAAAACTTATATTAAAAAGTCCTGGAATATCAAACATCTGTGAAAAAGCTATTGCTCCTGAATATAGTGCTCCTGGAATTAAAATAAATGTATACCCTACCATAAAAAGAAATGACATCATCTGTCTTGTCTGTCTATCATACCTAGCTTCAAAGAATTCTGGAATTGTTGTAAATCCACCTTTTAAATATCTCGGCAGAAGATAAAGTGCTAGAACACATAATGGAATAACTGATTGAACAGTCCATGCCATAATTGAAAAGTTACTGATATAAGCTGATGCATTCGTTCCTATTAATTGCTCTGTTGATAAACTTGTTAAAACCATTGAAAATCCAATAACTACTCCTGACAGTCCCCTACCTGCCAAAAAATATCCTTGCGCTGAGTGTTCTTCATCCTTAGTTTTTAAATAAGATATGAAACCGATCAATGCTGTGACAAATACAAAACTTAAAATTGTCATTAACATATTATACACCTCCCATTTTTTATTACTCTATTTATACATTTTTTTTGAAAAACAAACAATATCTTAATTTTAACCATTATTTTTTTATAAAAAATGTAATGCTTTAAACTTCATACTAAATAAACGCTTTTTACAAAGTTGTTATATTTGTTATGTTTATAAAAGACAAATAATTCTTGAAAAAAAATCATTTATATGATAAAAAATGAGCATAACAAATAATACAAATTTTAATACTCGAGGTGAGTAAAATAAAGAAAAATAG
>JBOFRT010000031.1:0-1252 GCA_051651165.1 Cetobacterium sp. | reverse complement strand
TGAGAACCTAAACCAAAAAATATCAAAATCAAAAATGAGTAAACAAAAGTTTTTTGAAAAATTAATTGATGAAAAAGAAATTTTGGTAATCGAAGACCTTCCAAAATTAATTTTGGAATTGAATCGAATAGGAATAAATCTAAATCAATTAACAAAAAAAGTTAATTCAGAAGAAAAATTAGGAGTGTTTAAAAAAATAGATTTAAATAAAGATTTAAAAACTAACTCAGACGCTCTAAAATCGATTTTAAGCACATTGAACGATATTTTTAATATAAATTAACGTTCAAATATAGGAGGTGGGTAAAATAGCCATTTTAAAAGCTATAAATTCAAAGTCAACTGGGAAAGGAAGTTCTAAAGGTTTAGAAGATTATTTAAATAAAGAAAATGCCTTAAAAACTGGAATTGATTGTGATTGCGATAATTGGAGTAGTGATTTTAGATTAACAAAAGCTGTTTTTGATAATTTGGAAGGTCGCCAATATAAACATTTTACTCAAGCATTTGAAAAAGAAAGTGGTTTATCACAAGAAGAAGTTCATAAAGCTGGAATTGATCTTGTAAAAATGTGTAAACAGTTTGAAGGATTTCAAGCCGTAGTAATAACTCATAACGATAAAGAACACCTACACAACCATATTGTTATAAATTCTGTTAATTCTGAAACTGGTAAAAAATTTAGGATGTCAAATTCAGAATTAAAAACTTTAAAAAAAAATATGGATAATTATTTAAAGCAAGAGTTTAATTTAGAGCCTACAAAGGCAAAAGAAGGGATTGTAAAAACTCAAGATACAAAAACTCATCAAGCAATTAAAAGAGCTTTAGAAAGCAACTATGAAAGTTTTACGTTGAATTTAGCTAAAGATATTAAAAAAAGTTTAGATGAATCTACAACACAAGAGGAGTTAAAAGCAAATCTTGAAAAAAAAGATATTAAAATGGATATATCAGAAAATCATAATGTGATTATGTTTATTGATAAAAACAAGAAAAAAGTATCCAGTAAAAAATTAAATCAAATTTTCGGGGTTGAATTTGATAAAAACTCTTTAGAAAAAACTTTAGAAAATAATTTAGAAATTAAAGAACTTTCAAAAGATACTGGATTAGAGGAGCTTAAACAAGAAGTTCAACAAAAACAAAAAATTATAGAGATAGAAACAGCTAAATTCTTGGAACGTGAAAAAGTTAGAAAAAATAATTGGAGTAAATCAAAAAGTAAAGGATTGGAGAGATAATGGAGATA
>JBOFRT010000030.1:0-1955 GCA_051651165.1 Cetobacterium sp. | reverse complement strand
CCATCTAATACAACACCTATAGATTTATCTTTTAAATCCATTTCATATAAAATTTCTATAGGTTTTAAAACAACTACATCACAATCTAAATATACTGCTCGCTCCTCTTTTTTTAAAAATTCTGGAATAAAAAGCCTCGCAAAAACAATAGAACTAAGATGTGTTCCCTTACCTACTTTAAACTTTTTTAAAATCTCTTTATCCATTTCAATATAGTTTATATTTGAATCGTAAGGTTTTATCATCTCATTTAATTTACTTTTAGTCTCTGAAGAAAGGTTTTCATAAATTATATTAACATTCCAATTTTCTTTAGAATTTTCTAAAACAGATAGTAGAGTTGCTCCCAAATGCCTTCCGTAACTATTTTTTTCATTAATAATTAATACTAGGTTATTCATACTAATCTCTACACCTCCCAGTAAATATTAAGTATCTACTTTTTTAATATTTCAACTATCTCTTTTAATACATTCTCTTCGGAGAAATCCTTAACTCTATTTTTCATTTTTAATTTATCAAACTCTTTAAAATCAAATTTTTTTAATATATTTATAAGCTCATTTTTATCTGCTATTGTAAATAAAACTCCTATATTTTGATCTTCACTCAGTATCTCTTTTGGTCCATATGGACAGTTTGTTGCAATCACTGGTTTTTCTAAAATTAAGGCTTCTAAAATAACATTTGATAGCCCTTCATACTTAGAACTTAAAATCAATCCTTTTGAATTTTTTAAAATCGGATATGGATTTTTTTTACTTCCTAAAAGTTTTACTTTAGATTCTAACTTTAATTCTTTTATTCTCATTTCAATCTGATTTTTATAAGGTCCATCTCCTACTATATAAAGCTTTTCTTTTATTTCTAAATCTGTAAAAGCATCTATAACTGTTAAATAATCTTTAGAATCATTTACCAACCTTCCAATCATTATAAAATAATCATCTTTCTTTTCAAATTTTTCTTCTGCTTTTGTCAATATATCATCAATAGGTACTATATTATATATTTTCTTTATTTTATTTTCTAATATACCAATATCTAAAAGTTCTTTTTTAGCTCCGTTAGTTAAAACAACATATTCATCATAAATATTTTTTATAATATCTATCTTTTTATATATATGAAGTTTCTCTAAAATCGTATGAAAAAACACGATTTTCTTTTGCTTGTTGATACTCGAAAAAATCTTATACCAATTTCCATCATAATAATCTATAACTACGTCTGAATTTTTTATAAAATTAAAAAATCTCTTTCTTTCTATAATTTTCTTTATAAAGTTGAAAATATATTTTTTATCACTCTCTTTATTTAAAACAGTATACTCTATTTCTTTTGGAATTTCAGATAATAAGTCTAATTTCTCATCATCTTTAATACAAAGTTTTATATTAAACTCATTAGTTTTTACCAAAGCTTTTAATATCCTTATAAGAGCTAGTTCTATTCCACCAATATTTAAACTATCGGTACAGAATATTATCTCTTTTTTCATCTATAACTCCTTCATACTCTTTTATAACCACATCACTTCTAAACTCAAGAACTCTTTTTTCAATAGTTTTCTCATACTTTTCTAGCTCTAATGGATTATTTAAAAGATTTTGTAGTCCAGCTGAAAGAGCTTTGTAATCTCCCACAGGAAACAGTACTCCACACTGACCACCTTTTAATATCTCGTACGGTCCTGTTGGACAATTTGAAGATATTACAACTTTTCCACAAATCATAGCTTCTATTAAAACTGTCGGTAGTCCTTCATAGTTTGAACTATGCACAAAGAGCTTACTATTCTTCATCCACACATAAGGATTTGTTGTCTTACCTATAAGAACTATACTTTTTTCTAATCCACTTTCTTTTATAAGATTCTCAATCTCTTCTCTATCTGGCCCATCTCCAACTATATAAAGCTTCTCTTTCACTCCATTTTCTGCTGCTAATTTATA
>JBOFRT010000029.1:0-3076 GCA_051651165.1 Cetobacterium sp. | reverse complement strand
AAATACCTATGAAAGACCTTCCTAAAGAAACTTTTTATGTTTCACGACTTTGGAGTTGGAAAGATTGGGGAGGAAATGAACATTCTAAAATAATATTAATACCTCGTGAACGATACCAAAGAAAACAAATCTCTCCACCCAGTATTGAATTAATAATAGGCTCAGATAAAAACAATAATAAATATATTTATGCTGATACAATGATTTATAATGATGAAAATAAAAGTATTATACTGTCTACAATAAATATATTTTTGATGAAAATTGGGAAACTTTATCACAACTGACTAAAATGGAAGTTCTTTCTAATGAGCTTTATAAACAAAGAATTATTCATGACCCACTTTGGGAAAGCAATTTAAATAACATTATGACTTTCTAAAAATTAGAAATAGTTTTAAAATAATTGCTAACGCTTAAGTTTGGAAGGACCGGGTCTAATTAAATATTTGTGTAAACCTTCAAGTTGGGGTAATATTAAATTATCTAACTTGGAGGTTTTTTTATGAGAAGAAATATGTCTGAAGAAGAAAAGCAAAACCCTATCTCTAGCTCTGACGATCTTAATAATTTTTTTAAAGATATGATGAAGGTTATGATAGAAGAGTTTTATCAAGGCGAGCTAGAGGAGTTGAAGATATATTAATTGCTTGTGTTGATGGACTTACAGGGTTTGCCAATGCTATAGAAGCTGTCTATCCTCAAACTCAAATTCAACAATGCATAATTCATCAGATAAGAAGTTCTACTCAATTTGTATCATATAAAGATATAAAGGCTTTAATCGCTGATCTAAAGCTAGTGTATAAAGCTTCTACTGAAGAAAATGCGCTGTTAAATTTGGAATCATTTGATGAAAAGTGGGGTAAAAAATATCCTAAAATTGCAATTTCTTGGAAAAATAACTGGCCAAGATTATCAACATATTTTAAATATCCTCAAGAAATAAGAACCTTAATTTATACTACAAATACAATCGAAGGATATAATAGACAATTAAGAAAAGTCACAAAAAACAAGTCAGTTTTCCCAACAGATGATAGTTTACTAAAGATGCTTTACTTAGCAACACAAGACATTACTAAAAAATGGACAAGCCGTCAAAGAGATTGGGGGCAAATGATTTCACAATTTCAAATATATTTTGAGGCCTCGCGTCGGTTTTTTGCGTTTCGGCACCAAATATTAGAAAATCTCAATGAAATCAAAGGTTTTATAGTATTGATATAATTTTGTAGAAATTTAGGCTATAAAACATTAAATAATTATAGACCAACGGATAATAATTGATTTTTAAGGCTTTATAGACTACTAATTATTAAATTTAATAAATTCTACAAAAGTATAATTTATTATACCACTAACAGAGATACTTCATTTCAATCAAGGTTCAAGTACTTGATATCTTGAATCAATCTTATTTCTCAAGAAACTAAAACTCCATTTGCATAGATGAACTCATATCTTATACTCCCATCCTCCCTATAAACTCTATAAACTCCATCAAGTTTGTCCTGGTTATATTCCTTTTCTATTTCCAGTTGACCATTTTCATAATATTCTTCATATTTTCCATTAAGCTTTTCATCTTTGTATTCTTTTTTTATTTTAAGTTGACCATTTTCATAATATTCTTCAATAACTTCAGTTGATTTATTAGAGGCGAAAGAAGCTAAAGAGATTGTAGTAAAAAAAATTATGCACAGTTTTTTCATGGTATATCCTCCTGAATAATTTTATAATTATGAATTATATCACTTCAAATACTATTCATCTAATATTATTTATTGTATAATAGTTATAAGTTTTTTATTATAACTTAGGAGGAATACATGGATTTAGATAAGTTTAAATATATTGTATGCATAGCTGAAGAAAAAAGTTTTACCAAGGCTGCCCAAAAACTTTATATTTCTCAACCAGCTTTGAGCCAATATGTCGCCACAATAGAAGATCAGTTTAAAACAAAGTTTTTTGACCGTAGCTGTAATCCTTTAAAACTAACTCCTACTGGGGAAATATTTATAAAAAAAGCTCTAGAAATAATAAATCTGAAAAAAGAATTGTGGAGGGATTTAGAAGATTCTTCAAATAATAAAATAGTAACACTATCTATAGGTGTTTCACCTAATAGGAGCCCCTATATGCTTCCACTTTTCATTCCACAGTTAAAAAAAGAGTTTCCGAATATCAAAATTAAACTTTTAGAAAAGACAGGAGTAGATTTAGAAAATGCTCTTATTAATAATCAAATCGATATAGCTATTATTTCACTTCCATTACTTGAAAAATCCCTTGTGTATGAGGAGTTTTTTAAAGAAGAACTTTTGTTAATAACACCGAATGAAGAAAGATACCTGCACTTCAATAGAAAAAAAGTAAAATTAGAAGATCTTAAAGATGAGAATTTTATTTTATTACAAGAAAGGCAAAAACTTAGAACTGCAATCGAAGCTTTCTTTTTAGAAAAAAATTTCAACCCTAAGATTTTTTTAGAAACTGAAAATCAAGAGTGTGTCTTGTCTCTTATAAGTTCTGGATTAGGGATAGGATTTGCCTCTAATATGCACCTGACAAATAAAAAATGGAGAGATCATTTTTTAACTTTTTCTTTAGATGAAACAATCCTTTCTAGAAAATTTGTAATTGCATATAAAAAAGATAAGAAACTCAGCAAGGTTGAAAATAAGCTTATTGAAATACTTCGTAAATAAATCAAGAGAAGGTCTTACCTTCTCTTTTCCTATCATCACCTTGAAAAAGGCAGCAGGCTTCTTATCATTATGGTCTCATGTCCATATCCATCAACTTCAGAAAATTATAATTATTGATTCAACTTAAGCTATTTAGTATTTTACATTACCATTTTTAAAGTAACGTGGATAATTTGATAATCAAGATGTCTTCTCTGACTAAACTACATAATCTATATTCTAGTCTAAGTCTAACAAAGCCATACAATAGAAAAGAGAGTCTTAAGGCCTCGCGTCGGTTTTTTGTCCTTTGGCACCAAATTTGCATTTTTCTCAACAAAATCAACGGCTACTCCTTAGGGAGTAGTTTTTTTTATTTAAGT
>JBOFRT010000028.1:0-1203 GCA_051651165.1 Cetobacterium sp. | reverse complement strand
ATACTTCGCTTTTTTTTCATTATTTTGTAATCTCCTTTTCTAATAGTTTGTTACCTTCCATATCCATCACTACAAGTTTTGGATTTTTCAAATTAGCTATATCTAGCTTTTGATTAAAGCTATTTTCATAACCTTTTAAGAGTCTAAAGCTATCTAAGTATTTAGCTTCCTTTAAAGAAGAACTTTCTAGATATACCTCTACTTTTGTTCTAATATCTCCAGTATTAGAGATTTTAAAACTAAGTTCATTGTTCTTTAATTTTGAATCTTTTATTTCTAAATTAGGTTTTAAATCGCCCACATATCCTGCTAATTCTAATTTTAAATCAGTGTAAATAGTTAAATTCCCATTACCAGATTTTTTAACACTCGGAATATTTATTTCTTTAATTCCTAATACTGTTGTGTATTCACCTTTAAGAGCTTCTTTTTGAGCTTCTACATAGACCCTAACTTTTTCACTTTGCCCTGGTTTAAGTTTTAAACTTTTAGGATAAAATTCCATATATGGTGTCATATCTAGCCCATTATCACTTTTTTCCTTATAAATCCTATATCCAACCTCTTGATTCGTTGGATTTGTAATGTAAAACTCTTGCGTAGCTCCCTCTTTATCTATTCGCTTATCAAATACAATTGGTGCTACTTGCATATATGCAAAAGTTTTAAGTCCAAGAATAAAAAATAAAAATAATTTTTTTAATTTCTCCATTTAATCCCTCCATTTACTTTTTAAATTTATTAAATAGGGAGCAAGAAAAAATCCTTGCTCCTAACTTAATAAATCTAACTAACTTTTATTATTTTTTAATGATTATAGAGATTTAACTTTTAGAGAAGCTTTAAATGTATTTGTTCCAATGTACATTCCTGGTTCTGCTTTTGTTCCCGCAGGAATAACTGATTGAACTAAAGTTCTCATTTGATTATCTGTAGCTTTAATCTCTCTTTCATGCTTAATGAAGTTTAATTCTGTGTCCATTGTCATTTTTGTAGAAGCTGTATCTCCTACTGCTGATAATTTATCAAGAGTTAATATATTAGTTGCTGAATTATAGTTTCCATTTGACACTAACTCAAATTTACCAGTATATTTTTTTGTTCCAACTGCTCCAGCTCCATCAGCAGAAAATGGGTGATTATCTGTTCTTTTTAAAATTGCTGTTCTTTCAACAACTGATCTATTAAGAGTTCCCGCTAACT
>JBOFRT010000027.1:0-9592 GCA_051651165.1 Cetobacterium sp. | reverse complement strand
GAGAGAGACTATCTCTTTAGCTGGAAAGTGCTGTGAGTCTGGAGATGTAATTATAAAGGATACAAAGTTAGGAAAGTGTGACGAAGGGGATCTAGTTCTTGTTAGTTGTACAGGTGCCTATGGACACTCAATGAGTAGTAATTACAATAAAGCTCTAAAACCAGCTGTAGTTTTTGTAAAAAATGGACGTAGTTATCTAGTTTCTAAAAGAGAAACTTATGAGGATCTGGTAAGAAACGATTTGATGTTAGAGGGTTTCATTTAAAAAATTTAAATGCAGGGGATAGAGTACTTAAAAAACTGGCTACCAAATATTATCATTTGATAGCCGTTTGTTTACAAATCGAGTTTATTATCTAAACTTAGGTTTTAAATAAATTAAATTCTGAAGATAAAAAATTAAATTTTTTACCTAGACAATGAGGACAAATTTCAACTACAATCTCTTTTTTAAGATTGACTAAATAAATAATAGTTGAAACTAAAAAATCAATTTCATTTTGTTCTTTTAATTTATTAAATTTCATTAAAATTTTAGAATTGCAATATAAACAATTTTCATGGTGTAAAATATTTAAGTTGCTTAAATATAAAATCATTGCCAACCTACCTTATAAAATAATTTCAAATGTTATCTTTATATAAATATTTTTATAGAGGAATTAAGTAATAAGAATGTAAATATGACTTTTAGAAGATATCTTTATTTTTTAAGAGCTCTCCTACATTTTTTGTAATCTGCTATTTTTATAAGTAATTTTTAAGGTTCTTTTTTTAGATTTTATTGAATGGATAGATCTTTTTAATAATTTTGCTAATTCATAATTAGATAGCTCAATATTTTTTTTTAAAAAATCTAGTTCTTCACATTTCCATTTCTTAATTTCTACTAATTTTAGCTCTAAAACTTTTATAGATATTTGATAAAAACTTTTTTTTGTTTTCATTGATAATTCTTCTAAAGTTTTAGAAAAGTAATATTTTTTTAAAAAATTTATCTCTTCATGTTGCCATGTACGTAAAAATTTTTTATGTTTAAGGTAATTACTTTTAAAATTTTTTTTAAAAAAATCCTCATTTTGATATTTTTTTATAATATTATACGTATTTAAGTTACAGTTTTTCAAAATTATTATTTTTGAATCCATAAGTTCTATATATAGTTTATTTTGAATAAGATTGACATCTCTAATTGTAGATTCTAAAAATAATTTTTGAAGATAATATTTTTTATTTTCATCTAAGCCTAAATTTTTTAAAAAATCCATGATACTCCTCCTATATATCTGGTTTAAATTAAAGGAAATCTAAATATTTTATTCATTCCGTAAACTATCTATTGGATTTAATTGGGCAGCTTTTTTTGCAGGTGTTACTCCAAATATCAAACCAATCAAACTTGAAACACTTAAGGAAGATACTATTGAAAATATTGAAAATATTGGAGAAATATTAATTAATACTCCGATTAATACTGCTAAACTAATACCAATTAATACTCCAATAACTCCTCCAATTACAGTTAAAATAATAGATTCCATTAGAAATTGTATAAGTATATCTTTATTAGTTGCACCAATAGCCTTTCTAATTCCAATTTCTTTAGTCCTTTCAATAACACTTACAAGCATTATATTCATAACTCCAATTCCACCAACAAATAGTGAAATACCAGCAACAAAGGTAATAAAAAGATTAAGAGTACTTAAAATATTATCAAAAGATGTTGCAGCATTACTCATAGTCTCAACTTGATAAAGCCCTTTAACTCCAGTTATATTCTCTAAAATTGTGTTGGCATTTTTCATATCAGTAGCTAGATTTTCAGGATTTTTAGACTCAATAATAATAGAGTTATATCCACCTTTCGATAGATCATAAACTTTATCATATGTATTTAAAGGAGTTCTTATAAACCTTGCTATTCTTTGGCCACCAGTGATTTTCAAAAGTTCCTCAAGAGGGTTTTTAAAAACTCCTACAATTGTATATGTAATAGGAGTATTTTTTCTCCCAATAGAAAAAGATATTTCGTTTCCTATAGCCTTATCAGCACTACCGAAGAAATCTTTAGCTGTTAAGTTATCAATAGCTATTATTTTTTCTCCATTTTCATATTCAAAAGGTAAAAAATTTCTTCCAAAAATATAATTTATTTTATCAATCTTTTCAAAATCTGTAGTTGTTGCTACTAAAAATGCTGGTTCTTTTCGCTTTTCAAAATCTAAAAATACCCAGGTATTTATATTAACACCTACATTTTTAAAAATATTTGTTTCTTTTAAAGATTTTATAGTTTCTGGTTCTAAAAGATATTTCCATCTAAACTGTTCATCATCCTTATCAATAGATATAGTAAACTTGCCATATCCACCTTCTTTTAAAAAACCAGTTATATTTTTACGTCCTCCTGCTCCAATAGCTGACATCGTTATGACAGATGATATACCTATGATAATACCTAGCATTGTTAAAAATGATCTAACTTTATTCCCTTTTAAATTCTGAATGGCACCTTTTAAAACTTCTAACAAATTCATAAATTTCTCACGTCCTCTATTATCTCTCCATCTTTAAATCGAATAACTCTGTTACAAGATTTGCCAACTTTAGGTTCATGAGTAACTATAATAATAGTTTTCCCTTGATTATTTAGTTCTTTAAAAATTTCTACAATCTCTTTCTCAGAAATACTATCAAGATTTCCAGTAGGTTCATCTGCTAAAATTATGGCAGGTTCATTAACAAGAGCTCTAGCTATAGCTACTCTTTGCCTCTGACCTCCTGAAAGTTCATTTGGTTTATGATCTAATCTATCACCAAGTCCAACTTTTTCTAGTACTGCCTTAGCTTTATCAGTTCTTTCTTTATGATTAACTCCTGCGTAAACTAATGGAAGCTCAACATTTTCTAAAGCTGATAGTTTTGATAATAGGTTAAAGGATTGAAAAACAAAACCTATTTTTTGATTTCTAATTTTTGAGAGTTCTTCATCCTTAAGTTTTGAAATATCAATTTTATCGAGAATATAGGTTCCATCAAAAGTATGATCTAAACAACCTAAAATATTCATCATAGTTGATTTACCACTTCCACTACTTCCCATGATTGCAACGAGTTCCCCTTCTTCTATTGAGAAGTTGTTATTTTTTAAGGCATGAAGTTTCATTTCTCCATTTATATAATATTTATTTAAATTTCTAATATCTATCATTGCTTTTTCTTTCCTTTTCTTTGAGAGGATTCATTGGAATTTTCAGATATAGTAATTTCAATGGTATCACCAGATTTTAAATTATCATTGGGATTTGTTATAAAAATCTCACCTTGAGAAAGACCTTTTGTTATAATAATTTTATCTCCTTTGATATCTTTAAATTCGATAGTTCTTTTTTGAATATTTCCATTTTCATCACTAATATAAATAAAATAGTTAGTATCATCAAAAAGTAATGATGTTGAGGGAATGATAATTCCAGGTTCTTCATCATCTAAATATATTCTTGCAGAAACTTTAAATCCAGGTACTATATGAGGAATTTCTTCAGTTGGGTTAACTTCAACTTGAAGTACATTTTCAGATGTAGTTTTAGAAATTTGTGAAACTCTAGAAATCTTTGTTATTATGCCTGAATAAGATATCTTTTTTTCAAAAACTTCAGGCTTTATAGTTAGCTTTTGATTAAGTTTAATATCTTTAACTTCATATTCAGGCACCTCTAAAACAATTTTTATATCAGATAAATCGGTAAGTTCTAAAAGGGGTTCATCAGTATTAACCGAATAATTTTCTTGTGCATACAAAGTTGTAATTGTTCCACTAACTGGGCTTTCAATTTTCTCTGCTGTTTTCTCCAGCTCCTCTTTATGGTAGTCGATATTAATTTCTGAAGTTCGAATCTCTTCACTTAAATCTTTAACAGAGTTTGCCGAGCTTCCACCAAGTTTATATAATTCTTTTTCAACAGAATAGTTTCTTTTTAATTTAGATAGATTTAGTTGTTCTTTTTCCAGATTTCTTTTTATATTATTTCTTTCTGTGTCATCGAAAGTCATAAGAAGTTCACCTTTTTCAACGAAATCTCCTTCTTGTACGAAAACTTTTTTTACTTTTAATTTTTTATCTACGAAGATTTTTTTTGTATCATTAGCTTTGACATTACCAACAACATCAATAAATCCACTTCTTTTATTTAATTTAGATTTTTTAGCAATATATATTGCTTTTGATTGAGTATTTTCATTTTTTTCTTCACAACCACCTAAAATAAATAGTGTTATTAAAATTGTTAGTATTGAAATTTTCTTTTTCATTAAATTTCACTCCTTACCATAATCTGATAGATATAGGAATTTAAAGAATTTTTAGCTTTTTCCTTTGATATCTCTAGTTCTAGATAGTTATCAAAAGCCTCCATAACCTTAGTATAACTAACTTTTCCAAGAGTATTTTCTAATTTTTTTATTTCATACTTAGATTTTTCTAAACTTGCTCTATTTTCTAAAACAAGATAATCTTTTTGTAAAGTGTAATAATTATCTTGAATTTTATATCTTTCTGCTACTACTTCATTTACTTTTTGATTATAAGTGGTCTCTTTTTCCATAAGATTACTCTCTTCGTTAGAAAGTGAAAGATCTTTATAAAAAATATCTTTTGAAAGCTTTAAGAATATTCTATTTTCATCGTTCAAACTATTCCTTTCAATTCCTACAGAAATTTCTGGGACTTTATTATCATATTTTAAATACTTAATATTTTCTCTTGTAATCTCTTTCTCAAGATTAAGTTTTCTTAAATCTTTTTCTCCAACTAAAAAAATATATCTGTCTAAACCATTTTTACTAGGTGTTATATCAGCCAAACTAGCTCCATGAAGTTTTAGACCATAATCGTAATAGAATCTCTCAATGATTTTTTCTAATATATATTCAATTTTGTTAATTTCTAGTTTAATACTACGATAACTTACTAAAAGGCTGTCTAGATCAATTTTAGAAACTGATCCCATTTGATAAGCTTTTTCTAAAACTATTTTTTCTTTTTCTAGAGTTTGCAAAGCGTTTTGTTTAAATTTGAGTTCAAATTGATTATCTTTATAATCTTTATACAAATTTATCAAGGATAACTTCTGAGTCTCGATTCCTTGCTTTAAATCAATTTTAGTGATGTCTCTCGTTGTTTTTAACTTACTTAGTTCACTGTCATCTTTAGAAAAAATTAAATCTTTTAGACTTCTTTGAGCTCCATAAGTAACTATATTTTCATCATTTTTAATTTTCTTACCTTGTATATAAAAATCACCATAATTTACACTACTTTCGAATATATACCTTTTTTCTTTATCTTTATATTCAGTTCTTCCATCAACTTTAATTCCATTATATCTACCTGTTTTATAATAATCCTCTTTAAAATTATTTTGATTATTTTTTATATTATATATTTGATTTTTATAAGAGGTTCTATTAATTTCATTTAATAATTTATCTAAACTAACCTCTTGGGAGTAGATGAGTTTACTCAGAAGTAGACTTATCAATATGTATATTTTCATTTTTTCTCCTTATAAGAAAATTGAAAGGAGAATGACTAATTTTTACACTCTACTTTCAATTTTCTAAGTTATTTAGTATCTAATTTTCTATAAATAGAAATTTTAATTAAAGATTCTATTTTTTTCATTTGATTTAGTAATAATTCTTCATTAAATTCGATCTCTTTATTAATAATATAGAACTCTGCAAGTATCCAAACTAAAGTTAGATTCTCCATTTCATCTATTTTTTCTACTTTATATTCTAATTATAGCAATAGGTAAGACTTGATATTATCTCCGCCTTTTCCCCTGCTCCACACCGTGCATGCGACTTTCACCGCACACGGCGTTCTATCATAGTTTTAGATTAAAACTATTGACTTAGGGCTATCCCTCCACCACTTATTATCATGATTTCATAGGTACTGTGCCCTTGCTCTCACAAGACTAAAGAAATTTCGTTAAATTATTAACTTATATTCACCAATCCTCTAACTAGGGTTACATTGTGCCTTGCTTTCCACGTTCCATATTTTCTATCATTAAATCTACTTAGGTCGTTCCTATGAGCCTGTAAGCTTGATATTGCCTATAACAATATAGTGAGGTTCATAATTATGAATTTTACTAATCACCACTTACCTCGCTAGGGAGTACAATATTTCTATTGTATAAAAATCTAATAGCAATAGGTAAGGCTTGATGTTATCTCCGCCTTTTCCCTTGCTCCACACCGTGCATGCGACTTTCACCGCACACGGCGTTCCATCAATAATTATCTATATCTTAATACAATCTAAATAAAATTTAGTTTAGGAAACTATAATTATCATAAGATTTCAGGGGGGTACTTAAGATTTAATTTAATTATATAAGTTTAATATAATTATTGACTTGGGGCCATCCCTCCGCCACTTATTATTATGGTTTCTCAGGTACTATGCCCCTACTCTCACAGTATTAAAGCAATTTCACTTTTCAATTTTAAAGCTTATATGCACCAATCCTTCTAACCAAGTTATTAACAACTATTGTTAATAATTGTATACTGCTTTCAACGTTCCATTGATCTTATCATTAGTATTACTTAGGTGGTTACTTTAAGCCTTGTAAGCTTGATACTGCCTTTAACAATATAGTGAAGTTCATACGAGTCATTTTTACTATTCACCACTTACACCCTTATCTATGAAGGTTATAATATTTCTATTATATATGTATAAGACTTTTTAATTCATAACTTTGTCAGTTCTTTTTGTTTAGGACATTCTCACCATATAATACTGACTCCCGACCTTTCGTTATCTCGACCACCTCTGGTTCGCATTTCCTCATCCTAGCTGTTAGGGATAACTCTCAGCCGACTTTACCGAGCTTTGTACCCTTTGATTTAGTTAGAATCTAAGAGCACATCGGAGTATTAGAGAGAGCCCTTCAGAGCGTTACTTCTTCATCTGACTCTTCAAATCAATAGTTCTATATACTTTTTTAAGAATATATGCTGTAACTTTTAATTACAGAACGTTTCGCACGACTCGTACATTCAGAACTTTGTCAGCATCTTCTGATACATTCTAACCATATAAATTTGACACCCGGTCTTTCGTTATCTCGACCACCTCTGGTTCGCATTTCCTCATCTTAACTGTTAGGGATAGCTCTCAACCGACTTTACCGAGCTTTATACTATTAAATTTAGTTAGAAATCAATAGCATATCGGAGTATCAGTGGAAGCATTTCAGGGCGTTACTCCTTCATTCTACTTCTTGAAAATACAGTTCTCTATTAATTCGCTTATACTAAAATACTTTATAATATGCCGTAACTTTTAATTACGAAACGTGTCGCACCATAATTTTTTATAAAATGGGGTAAAAATCTATGAATAATTTTTTCTGTTAAAATTTTATTATGAGTTATTAGTTGTACTTTTTCAATGCTATTATTTTTTGTTAAAAGTTCATTACTTTTTTCTAATATACAAGGCAATACTCTAAATTTATCATATTTATTTATAATAGTGTGCATAGGAGAGCTTCTAAGATGAAATTTTAAAATTTTAGAATTTGTATTGTTTACTATTTCATAAATTAAATACTCATTTATTCGTATATATTTATTAGCTTTTGTTTTAAAAAAAATAGCACATTGGACACATAAAGAAAAAATTTTAAGAATTTTAAAGAAATCTTTTGATTCTGAAGTATTTGGTAAAATTTTGTTTAAATATAATTTTTTTTTAAGTATTTTTTCTATACAAAAATTAGAAATTTTTATCCATAAAATAATACTTATACTTATTAAAAACATTGAAAATAGAATCAGAGAGAACATTGAAATAAGAGATACAATGATAATTGTTTTTATAAACTACCTACCTCCTTTTTTGTAATAGAAATTTTAGAATTTTAGTAAATTACTATTAATTATTATCAATTTTTTTAAAAAAGTAAATATGAAAAATTAAAAAAAGAATTTATAATATATTTTCATATTTACTTTTGAGGTTTAATAATATACCATTGGTAATAATTAAAAAATTATTTGATTATATGCTTCATGAATTTTGAAAATATTAATTGATGGAATTGATGGTGAGTAAAATAGGGTTTTCAATAAATTTTATTGATAGGTATTTAAAAAAAATAGTTTTTTTAAAAATTTTATTGTTTCTTTTTTTATTATTTTTAAATTTTAATTTTATTACAAGTTTAGATATGTTTCAAAGTAGACAGTTGAAAGTAAAATATTTATTAGAAAAAAGAGTTGAAATTTGTGAAAATTTAGAATCAGAAGTGAATAATTTTTTTATAAAAAAAAATGTATTTGAAATAATTAAAAGATTTCAAATATATTTGAAGAAATTTCAAAATGGGAGATGGTGATTTAAATGATTCTTACTATTATTCTTGCAACTATAGGTACAGCAGTTGGTACTTTTACTGCAGCTGGAATCGCGGTAAATATTAGTAAATGGGTGAAATAATTTATTTTAGTATTTAAAAAAGTACACTTTAATTGGATCTATTAACAAAGTTTGTTTTTAGTAGATATTCTATTAAGTGTACTTTTTTGTTTAAAAATTGTTATTAGAAAGAGAGGCGAAAGGAATTATTGTATTTTTAAATAAAAAATCTTTACATATTTTAAATTTATTTTTAAATTTTGATAAATATGATATACAAGAATTACAGAATATTTTGAAAATAAAAAAAAGATCAGTTATAAATAACATAAATATAATTAATAACTTTCTAAAAGCTTATGAAATAAAAGGAATTACAAAAAAAGAGAATTTTTTTTTTATTAATAAAGAAGATAATTTGAAAATAAAAGTATTATTGTCGTATGCACCGCTTAGTTTAATAGAAAGAATGGATTATATTTTATTGAAATTTTTTTTTAATGAAGAATTAAAAATAAGCGAGAGTTTTTTGGAGTTAGATGTAACACGAAGAACTATTAATAATGATTTAAAAAAAATAAAAAAACATTTAAAAGAATATAACATAAACTTTTTAAGTTCCACATCGAAAGGTGTTTTTTTAGTTGGAAAAGAAAATGATATTAGAATGTTATTTATTAAATATTTAGCTAAATATTTAATCCAAAAAAATAACTGTCATGATTTATTTAGTCAATTAATGAACAATGCCTTTAGTAAAGTACATTTAAAAGAAGCTAATGAACTAATATCAAATTTATCGATAAAATTGAATGTAGTTTTGCCAATAGAATATTATTATAATTTAATTGCATTGATTTTAATAAATTTCTATAGAAAGAATAAAAAGTTTCAACTTTGTAAAGAATACAATACTCCAAACTATTTATTAGAAAATAAAAATTACAATTTATTAATAAATTTTTTTAAGATTTATGGATTAAAAAACTTAGAGCTATATGAATTAGATAGTGCGACACGTTTCGTAATGAAAAGTTACGACATGTTAAAAGTAGCTTAATATAAAGCGAATTAACAGAGAACTATATTTTCGAGAAGTAGAATGAAGGAGTAACGCCCTGAAATGCTTCCTCTGATACTCCGATA
>JBOFRT010000026.1:0-9287 GCA_051651165.1 Cetobacterium sp. | reverse complement strand
CAAAAAACTCTTGTCCTATCTCTTTTGAAATTGTATTTGCTAAATTTTCATCATCTGCTACAACATAGATTCCAACAGCAGCATCTTCACTATCTGCCCAAGGATATCCCATAAGAATAGAAACTCCTAAAACTCCCTGCTTTTTTTCATATTCTCTACATCTGTTTATAAAATAAACCATAGGTTCAGTTGAAGTTTCTGACTGTTCTCCAGCTATTAGCATTGGAACGCTTGCCCAAGATTTTTTAGGAATTTTATTCTCTTTAAAAATATACATTAATATCTCTGCTGCATGCTCTCCAGTTTCAAAACAATCAGTGTGTGGAGCACATTTATATCCAACATATGCATCAGCGTATTTATGCATTTTATCAGTCATAGTTGTATGCATATCAAGGGCAACTACAATTGGGATATCTTTAAAATGCTTTCTAAGTTCCTCTAAAAGATCACCTTCTGCCTCTCCCAATCCAACTACTCTCATAGAACCGTGAAGAGCTAAGTTGATTCCATCTAGTTTTTTTATTTTGTCTGCTTCTAAAGCTCTCTCAATAAATTCTTTTTTTAATCTACTATAAAGTTCGTAGCTTACCTCCCCATTTGGAACTGCTCTTGCACTAAGCGTTGGAACAACATCATATCCATTTTCTTTTAAAGTATCAACTATACCTCTTAATGCATTATTTTTTGTTTCAAAAACTAATGAATCCTCTCCATATCTTATAGAGAAATCCTTTTCATCTGTGATAATCGGATTAAAAGAATTTGATTCATGATGCATAGATCCTACTAAAACTCTTTTCATTTTCATTTTGTATGATAAATATAAGTCTATTTATCACTACATCCTCCTTCTTTGGTATTTTAAGCTAATTTTCATAATTAAATATAGTCATATGATGACCATTCACAAAGTTAATTTTAAATTTTATTATTTGTCCATTCTGTTCAAACGGAATCTCCTCTCTTGTTTCCTCTTCAAAAATAGATACAATCTTTTTATCAGGGATATTAACTTTAACTTCTAATTCATATAATTTTAATTTATTTTGGATTGTATAAATATCTTGAGAAGGTTTTTCTATAAGATAGTTTAAAAGATGAAGAATAATTCGATTCTCATTTTTTTGTTCATTTAAACTAGTTATTAGAGTTGTGGGACCATTGTGATCAACTAATTTTTTATCTAATAGCATTTCCAAACTATCTTTAAGTATCTCCTTACACCATTTAGCACCATTTTTTCTATATATTCTAAAAATTGGATGTGAAAAATAAATGTAATTATTGCCCTTTAAAGCTCCTGGAAACCCCTTTTTTCCAGATGATGGAGCGTGTTGGTGTGAGCAGAAAAATATACCCTCTCTATTAAAGTAAGGTTCTATTGTTTCTAAAACAACTTCACTATTTATTGCTTCTACTTTGATTCCTTTTAAATACATTACATGCTCTTCTTTAGGAAGAGATCTCCCTATCTTTTCATTAGGAAGAATAAAATCTCTGTCAAACTCTGATTCTCCAAGATACTTTAATGAAAAAAGATTATTTTCATTACTAGTATCTATTAAAGATATGTAAGAACTAATTATTTTTCCACCATTTTTCATATAATTTTCTAATTTATTTTTTAATGTTATATTAAATTCTATTTTATCTGGCAAAATAAGGACTTTGTATTTATAAAAATCCATAGAAGAATCTATAATTTCAAATTGATAAGACATTTCTTGAAGTATTCTCATAGCACCTATGAGCCCAGGATCTATTCCACTTTCATTAGAAGAATAAGATTCTTCTGGTGTTAAAAGCGCTATTTCTGACATCGGTGTAATTTCTGTACAAAACTCTTCTTTTCTTTCTATTTGTTCATAAACTTTTCCAATTAAATCATAAGAACTTAAAGATAATTGCCCTTTATTATGAAGCTGATCTCCTATAGAACATCCAGCCCCTAATGTCAGCATATTAAAGCATTCAAATTCTAAAGCTTCTAAATTTTTATATGAATGAAAATCTCCCCAATAAGTATGAAATTTACCAGTCATTCCAAAAATATCTTTTCCTAAATTTCTAGCATACCTTACCGTAGCAGGAAAGTGATCATATCCCCATCCACCGCTCGGTAAAGATTCTAGTTCTAAATGAGAATATACATCTAAAGCTTTTTTGAAATTTGGTCCTACATGAGAGCTATTAAAAAATAAACTTTTTCCTGGTACAAGATTTTCAATATAAGTTGCAATTTCTCTTCTAAACTCATCTAGCATAATAGAGGAATAAATTAGTCTTTCTTCTTTATCATATATATCCATATTTAGAGCCTTCATTTTTTCTTGACACTGTTTACAATTACAATCGACTTTAAATAAAATATCTAGAAAAAAACCATCAATTCTATCTTTTCCAACAGAACTTACAATATCTTCCAAATGTTCTTTAAAAAATTGACGATACTCAGTATTTAGGCAAATTGTATTATAAAAATGAGGCTTTGGAATATTTTGTGTATCGATAAACTCGCCATTTTCATCTAAAGATAACCATTCTGGATTTTCTCTCATCACTCTTCCATCCCATTGAACTGTTGTATATATTGGCGTTTTTATACCTTGCTTATGACAAACCTCTATTTGCTCTATTAATAGATTTTTATTTTTTAAATTAGGATGAATTAAATGTGGGTATTTTTTAGATGGATAATAAAGCCATCCATGATGACATCGTGCAAACAACGTCACTGAATTGACATGGGCATTTTTTAAAGTTTCTCCAAACTCTGTTGGATCAAAATCTATTCCAATATCTTCTATAAATTCACTAGTATGGAAATCTAAATGTATTTGTCTTTGGATTTCTTTTTTCATAATTACTCCTTTATGGCTCCAGCGGTTAACCCACCTTCTATTTTTTCTTGAAATAACATATAGATAATCAAAGGTATCAAAACTGTAATTGTGATAGCAGCCATTAACAATCCATATTCTGAACCACGCTCACCATTAAAGTTAAGAAGCCCAAGAGTTATAGGCTTTAATTTATTATCATTTATAAAAAGGAGAGGAAAAACCACATTATTCCATGCTCCTAAAAAATTAAAAATAGATACAGTAGCAATAGCTGGCATACTTAAAGGAAGCACTAATTTTAAGTAAACTTGCCAAAAACTGGCACCATCAATAATAGCAGCTTCTATTAAAGAGTTATTTATCCCTTTCATAAATCCTGTCAAAACTAAAATACTAAATGGTAAAGAAAATGCAACATAAACTAAAACTAAAGCTATTAAATTATTTTTTAGATTAAGAATTCCCACAAAATATGAAATAGGAACCAATACACTTTGCATAGGTATCATCATCCCAAGAAGAAAGAATACTGACAGATACTTATTAAATTTAAAGTTAAATCTCGATAAAACAAACGAAACCATTGATGCAGTAAAAATTAAAATAATAACAGTTGATACCGAAATCACTATACTATTGAAAAAATAAGTTCCCATATTAGCAGCATTCCAAGCTTCAATGAAATTTTCCACTCTAAAAATTTTAGGAATTGAAAAGGGAGTAGAAAATATCTCATTATTATTTTTAAAAGAAGAAAAAACTGTAAAAATCATAGGACCTATGAAAGATAAGCTTACAAAAATTAAAAATGAATAAGTTATAACTACGTGATGAGTTTGCTTTTGTTTCATTTACTCCTCCTTTTTTCTCCAGTTAAAAAATTACTTAAAAATACTAAAGATAATGCTAAGAGCAAAAGTAAAACTCCAATTGCACTTCCCTTTCCAAAATTATCATATCTAAAAGATTCGTAATAAAGCAAAGTGGTTGGTAAATTAGTCAAACCATTAGGTCCACCCTCAGTCATGGCAAATATTAGATCAAAAACTTTAATAGACCCTATAATATCCATAACAATACATATTCCTATGATTGGCTTTAACATTGGAATAGTTATTAAAAAAAATTGTTTAATTGAATTAGCTCCATCAATTTGTGCAGCCTCGTAAAGCTCATCTGGAATTGTTGCTAATCCTGCCAATAAAATAACCATATAAAATCCAACACCTACCCAAATATTAACTGATATTATAGCATTCATAGCAGTACTTTCATTTATTAGCCAAGGTACAACATGCTGATGTAAATTTACAGATTTTAAAAATAAATTTAGAGCACCATTGGGCATAAATATAAAATACCACATAAGTCCTACTGCAGTTAAAGGGAATATAGTAGGAACAAAGAATATAGCTTTAAAAAGTTTATGACCTCTACACTTTGAGTTTATAGCTACAGCTAACAAAAGAGCTATAGGAGTATGAAAGCCAACACTAAATACCACCATTTTTATCATATTTTTTAAAGATATTAAGAAATTCTTATCATTTAGAAGAATTTTAAAATTATCTAATCCAACGAATTTAACAGGAGAGACAGCTAATCCATTCCATTTAGAAACAGAAAATACTAATGCTCCAATTAGTGGGATAATTTGAAAAGCAACATATATAAGTAACGCTGGTAAAACAAATCCTAGGATTAACATTTTATCTGATTTTTTATGAATTTTTATCATTAACTACTCCTTTCTTGAAATCTCTTCTTGAATTTCTTTTCCAGCTTCCATTGGTGAAGCTCCCATCAAAACACTAACAATAGAGTTTCTAGTTCTATCTTGCATAGATGGTATTTTATCAAAATCAAAGACATCAACACCTATTCCATCAGAAGTTTGAGCTAATGTATTATTAGCTAAGAATAGCTCTCCTACTTTATTTTTATCCGCTTCAAAATCAATACGAGGAAGTAAAAATTCTGCTTCATTTACATATCTAATTCCAGCATCTTTAGAAGTTAACATTTTTAAAAGTTCAATTGTATAATCCTTTTCTTTTCCTTTTAAATTTCCAGAAATCATATATGGACTAATAACTTGCATGTCTTGATTTTTAAACTCTGCTTTTTCTTTAAAATAAGGAAATTTAGCAAAATCTATATTTGCATAAACTGGTGTTTTCTCAGAATCTACAAATGTAGATATATTCCATGGACCAGTAAATATCATAGCTGCTTCACCATTTTTGAACTGAGTTGTAGCAATATCATTGCTTATTCCAGGAGCAGAAGGAGAAAAAGCATCTTTATCATTTAAAACTTTTATAAACTCTAAAGTTTGAACAACTTCCGGATCAGTCCACTTAATTTCTCTTGAACCTAGTTTTTTAGCTGCATCAACACCTAACCAACGATAAAAAATCTGATTATGTAAATGTCCTACTGAGTAAGTAGATTTTGCACCTAAAGCAATTGGGATAACATTAATACCTTTTAATTTATCAATAGCAACTAAGAATTCATCCCAAGTTTCAGGAAACTTTTCAACACCTGCTTTATTAAATAAATCTTTGTTATAATAGAATCCCATTAATCCTTGTTCCATAGGAATCGCATATATTCCATCTTTCCCAGGAATTGTGTAATAATTTAAAGCTCCTTTATTAAATCCTTCACCCCACTCTTTATCTTCATCTAAAATTGGTTTCATATCAGCTAATAAGTTTGTATCAACATATTCCCCTAAATTAGCAACTCCTTGTATTCTAAAAATATTAGGTAAAGTTCCAGAGGCTAAATCTGTTTTTAATTTATTATTAAAAGAAGACTCATCTCCTTGAGATTCATCTACAACAATAACATCTGGATATTTTTGTTCAAACTGATAAATAATATCTTTATAAACTTTGACTGAATTTGATGTTCCAGCCATTCTAGTTAATAATCTAATTTTAACCCTATCATTATCTTTAGATTTATCTCCACAAGCAAGAAAAGCTAAACATATGCTACAAAGAGTAAGTGATTTAATTATTTTTTTTATCATAAATTCCTCCTATTAATTATAAACTTTTAAATTGTATTAAAGCATTTCCTGTAACTGAAGCTTCAATTGGACCTATTATAATGGAACAATCAAAAGATTTTCTAATAATTTCTATTAAAAAACTATCTTGATTACCTCCTCCTAAAAGTACAACATTATTAATCTCTTTATTAGATAAATTTTTTATTAATTCTAAAGATTCTCTATAGTTATTTCCTAAACTGTTATAGATTATTCTTAAAATATCTTCTTTAGAATTTATTACACAACGATACTTTTTAAAATATTTATCTTTTATTAGATTTTCAATATCAGATGTGATTAAAAACTCTTCAGTTATTTCAATATGATTATTCAAAATAGAATTTTTAGCTAGATTTGAAAAATCTTTAAAATCTATATTTTCATTTTCTTTTTTCCATTGATTTCTTAAAGATTGTAATGGTAACGTTCCTATTGTCATAGACATAAATCTTATTTTTTTTTCTAAAGATCCTTCATTTACCAACCCCTTTTTTAATCCTACTAAATCAGTTATAGTTTTAGAAAGCTCAACTCCTAAAAGAGACCAAGTTCCATTTATCAAATATGCACTATTGTTATCTAAATTAGCTCCAATAACTGCACAAGCTGAATCATGACCTGGAACACAAACTATTGGTATATTTTGAGATATATCTAACTCTTTTAAAATTTCATCTTTTAAAAAATAAGATGTAGTCCCTGGATGAGTCAGCTCACCTTTAATCGTTGAAGGAATTTCTAACTTTTGGAAAATAGTTTTAGACCAATCTCGATTTTCAGCATTTAATAATCCAGAGGTAGAAGCTATAGTATATTCCCATACTTTTTCTCCTGTTAAATAATATAAAATTAAGTTTGGCATAAATAAAAATTCTTTAGCACCACTCTCTAATATATTTTCATACTTTATATCATAATATAGTTGATATATTGAATTAAATGCAAAATGACCATTTCCACAAATGTTATAATGTTCTTCCAATGATATTTTATTATGAACCTCATCAATTACTTTTTGTGGTATACAAGTTCTATATGATCTCGGATTTCTAAAAAGTTGACCATTTTCATCCAACCATCCATAGTCACATCCCCAAGTATCTATCCCTAAAGATTGAATATTTGAATTTTCTTTAAGTGCTTTTTTTATTCCTATTTTAATTTCATTTAAAATATAGGGCAAATCCCAATAAATTTTTCCATTTTTATTTAAAGTTTTGGTTGGAAATCTATGAACTTCATTTAATTCTAAGCAATTATTATTTGTAACAATGATTGCCCTTCCACTAGAAGCACCTAAATCTAAACATAAAACGGATTTCATAAAACCTCCCTATTTTATTTTTTTACCATAATCTTTGAATCTTTCTATCATATTATATATTTCTTCATCTTCTATAATTGCTGGCTCTCCAACAGCTGAAGATAATAGATACAAACTTGAAATATATTCTACTTGAATTAAAACATTATAAGCTATTTCAATATCCTCTCCTACTGTTGTTATTCCATGGTTAGCTAATAGACACGCTCTTGAATTTCTCATAGTATTAAAACAATTTTCAGCTAGTTCTTTTGTTCCATAACTTGCATAATCAGCGCATCTAACTTCTTTGTCACCTGTAACTGCTATCATATAATCTATTGCAGGTAACTTTTTTCTTAAACATGCTATGGCTGTTGAATATTTAGTGTGACCGTGTATCACTGCATTTATATCATTTCGATTTCTATAAAGCATTAAATGCATCTCTAACTCACTACTCGGTGTTTTTCCTTCTATTAAATTTCCATCTAAATCAACAACTGATACATCTTCAGGTTTTAAAAGTACATATGGAATTCCTGAAGGAGTTATTGCGATTAATTTTTCATTTCTATCGTAGATACTAATATTTCCTGCTGTTCCATTTGTAAGTTGATCACTCAACATTTTTAGTGATGTTGCAATAATTTTTTCTCTAATATGCTCAATTTTCAATTAAAATTACCTCCCTATTTTCAGTAAAATACTGTCTATATTTTTTATTCTATTAGATATATACTTTATATTTTTCTTGAAATCAATAATAAAACAAGGAATTTTATAATTTATTTACGCAAAAATTTGCGTAAATTTCATAAGAAAATTATATTAAATATATACATTTTTTTCTATTTCTGTTATATACTTAAAAATATATCAGCTTAATTTTAGGGAGGAACCTTATGAAATTAAAAGAAATTGCTAAAAGTGCAAATACCTCTGTTTCAACAGTATCTAGAGTTTTAAATAATAAAACAGGTGTAGGAAAAGAAAAACGAGATTTAATTGAAAAACTTTTAATAGAATCTGGATTTTATAATAACTCTTATAAAATAGCTAATGATATAAAAAGAATTGCTGTCATTGTCTCAGATTTGAAAAATCCTTTTTTTTCTGAAATTGTAAAAAAGATAACTGAAGAGTCAAGAAAAGAGTCCTATCAAGTACTAATTTTTGATACAGATGAAAACTTTCAAAATGAAATAGAATCAATTGATTCTATAATTAAATCAAATATTCTAGGTGTTATAATGTGTCCTTCTGGTGGTAGTAACTCTGAAAAAAATTTAAAAAAACTAGAAGACTATTCTATCCCCTTTGTTTTATTTGATCGAGAGCTAGATTTTTATCATGATGGAGTTTTTTTAGATGATTTTAAAGCAGGTTTTCTCGCAACAGAAGCTTTAATAAAAGAGAATCATAGTAATATAGGAATTTTAGTTGGAAAATTGAAGCATAAAAATATGTATAATAGATTTCTTGGTTATTGTCACGCTCTAAAAGTTTATAATATTGAATTCAATAATAGTTTTATTTATGAAATTGACTTAGAAGTTCAAGATGGTTACAATGTTGCAAAAAGTATTTGTTCAAAAAACTCTAACCTATCAGCTATTTTTTCTTGTAGTAATCTTATTACACTTGGTTTTATAAAATATCAAAATGAAATTAATAAAAAAAATAAAATTTCTATCATCGGGTTTGACAATCCAGATTATTTTGATATATTAAATTTAAATATAAGCTCTATTACTAGATCTATTTCTGAAATAGGATTGATTTCAGCAAAAATGTTATTTAAAAAATTAAAAAACAATACGGAGCACACTCAAAAAATTATTATAAATCCTATTTTAAAATTAAAAGGCTCTGAAAAAATAAAAAATGAAGCTGTAGATAACTAATGATCTACAGCTTTTAAATTAAATCTTTTATCTCATATTTATCTCTTTCAAGGTATCAGAAAGATATCCTATCTCTTCTAAAGACATTTTTTTTATTTCATTTTTCAATTTCATACGCTTTTTTATAAAAATATCTCTTTTAAGAGAGTAAAAAAGTGAAAAAA
>JBOFRT010000025.1:0-1211 GCA_051651165.1 Cetobacterium sp. | reverse complement strand
AAAATAAAATCAGTAGTTATTAATAGATGGGGAAAAACAGCAAAAGAAAAACACTACTATCAAGGACTTAAAGAAGTTTTAGAACCTTATGAGATTCTCTTAACTACTCCAATATCTCAATGTGCAGTTATTGGAAAACTTATTGATGAAGGTAAAACTATATGGGAATCTAATTCTAAAAAACTTAAAAATATACATGAAATATTTGTGAAAGTGATTGAGGCGATATTATGAATGCATTAGCTAGCTTAAAAGCAAAAGTACAAGAAGATTATCAAAGTTCATTTGAGTTTGAAAAATACGAAATTGAAGAAAATATAAAAAAAGAGATCATTGAAAATGAAGCTATTATATTTCGGAACTTCCGAAATATGTCTGAATCCATGTATAAAATTTGTAAGGCTTTATATGAAAACTCACTAAAGTTAAAAGCTGAAGGTAGTTTTATGGCTTGGTATGAAAATATTGGATTGAGTAAAGATAAAGTATCTGAGCTTTTAAAAAGATATGATTTATATATGAATTTCCCAGATAAGGCTCAATATATAACAAGTCTTTCGACTCAAGCAGTTAAACTTCTAACTGGAAAAGAATTAGATTTAAATATAGTTTATGATGCTGTAGATTTAGAAATTATAAAAGTTGAAGATATAAGATGTTTTATAGAATCTAGAACTACTCCAAATGATGAAGTAATAGATTTAGAAAATGAATATAAAATAGAGCCTTTTATCCAAAAGGAAACTAAGAAGTGTGTTAATTATAAAAACTTTGAAAAATTAAGAAAAAATATATCTAATATGGATTTAAAACAAATATCCCAAGTTGAAAAAGAGATTGATCTATTCGAAAAATATATTAAAGAGTTGAAGAAATCTTTATCTAACAGAAGTTTAGATTTTGATAATAAAAATAATATTAAATTAATTGAAAACTAAAGTGTAGGAGGTCTAGAATGTCCAAGTCAAAATTTCTATATGAAGTAGATGATATAACAACTATTTTATCCATTTCAAAAAGTAAAGCCTATAAAATTATAAAGCAACTTAATGATGAGTTGGAAACTAAAGGTTATATAATAATAAGAGGAAAAGTTCCAGTAAAATATTTTAAAGAGAGGTTTTTAATGTGAGTTGTACAAAGGATGATAAGACAGGAAAATGGATATCAAGGTTCTATTACACTGATTATAAGGGAAATAGAAAACAAGC
>JBOFRT010000024.1:0-1612 GCA_051651165.1 Cetobacterium sp. | reverse complement strand
CTACCCATAATATCAAACTTTTTCATACAGTACCTCCATCTTTAAAAGTAGCTTGAGGGAACTCCCTCAAGCTTTACAAATAATCAATTAAACCATTTTCATAAAAACTAAAATTTTCTGTTTCTGAGATTATGTAGTGATCAAGTAGTTTTACATCAACTTTGTCAAGAAGATCTTGCATCTCCAGTGTCAACTCAATATCTTTTTTAGATGGAGTTAAATTACCACTTGGGTGATTATGTACAAATATAACTCCTTTAGCTTTTGATAGGATTGCCTTTTCAATTATCAATCTTGGATAAATAACACTGCGGTCTATAGTTCCACAAAATAGAGTTTCATTTAAAACTATTTGATTGCTGCTATTTAGAAAAACTACTTTAAACTCTTCATGTTTTAAATATCCCATTTGGATGTTCATAAAGTTTAAAAAATCTACTTTTCCTCGAACTGTTATATCTTCAGATTTAATACCACCTTTTAGAAACTCATTTAGTAGTTCCAAAAACTCTAGGGCATTACTATCGCTATTTTTAACTGCCTTTCTTAAAGCACTTACACTTTTAAATCCTAGAACATCCAATATTTTTTTCATAACTGACCTCCTACATAAAACAGAAAGATAAAAAGTTCTTAACTTCGCCGCCGGGGGGCGAGACCCCCGACCCCAAAAAGCTACAACAACAAAAGATATAACCAGGGCAACAAAGCCTGGAAGAGAAAGCTAAATTTTTAAGGACCAAAATAAAAAGTTCTTGAGCTGACTTCTACCAAGCATAAAATTTTGAAAAATCAAGGGTGCGTAGCACAAAGCTTGCCCTTGATTTTTTCTAAAAAATTTATGCTAAATACTGGCTGCTCAAGAACTGTTTGGTCCTTAAAAACCTTTCTTAAAGGTTTTTTTAACTGAGGTTTTATCTTTTGAGTATGCTGATAAACTCTAACTTAAAAATCTTTATCATTTTATCTTTTAAAAGGGAGTGTCCCAAGAAGATAGCAAAATGGGGAGGGAGGGAAAGATTTAAAGGTTCAAGGGCGAAGAGATCCGTGTATTGCAAATTGAAATTGCTTTCATCCACAGCTCTCAAGCCCTTTTCCTATTAAGGCAAGAACTGTCTTTAACTCTTGAGCGGAGTACTAAGCGACCGACAGGGTAGCGTACCATAAGGGAATGTCTGTAAAACTCTTACTATCCCAACTACGACCAGAGGGAGAAAGCGATGAGTTAAGTGACTATCCCTTGCTAAAAGTTATTTTATCTTTTGTAAAATCCAAAAGTCCACCCGGTGGACTTTTTATATCAAAATAATTTTCTCCAAAAATTAAAACTTTTTTTAAAAAAATAAACGTCTAAAAGTTATAATAGTAGTTAGAAGATAGAAAAATATTTAAAGCAGTTAAAATAGCCATCACACAGTTTCAAGATGTTTTAATTTTTAAAAGGAGGAATTTTTAAAAAGTTTTAACAAATTGTGAAGTTGTTTTATCTAACTATTATATTGAGGAAATAGATTTAAATGTTAGTAGATTAATTTATTTTTAAGAAGTTTTTTAATTTTTAAATGAAATGATTGAAAGTTTTAAAGTTATTCAAAGGTGATTTAGTAGTGAA
>JBOFRT010000023.1:0-2749 GCA_051651165.1 Cetobacterium sp. | reverse complement strand
ATAAACTAAGCAAATACTCTCCATAAGAGGTTTTCTCTAGAGATTTGCTACGTTCTAAAAGTTGTATATCATCTATCCAACCTTTATTATATGCTATTTCTTCTAGACATGCAATCATAATTCCTTGTCTAGTTTGAATGGTTTTTACAAAATTACTAGCTTCCAAAAGTCCATCAAAGGTTCCTGTATCAAGCCAAGCCATCCCTCTTCCAAGACTTATAACATTTAAACTATTTTCTTTTAAATACATCTCATTTATAGAGGTTATTTCTAACTCTCCTCTTTCTGATGGAAGTACTGCCTTAGCTTTTTCTACGACACTATTATCATAGAAATATATTCCTGGAATAGCATAGTTAGATTTTGGATTTTTAGGTTTTTCTTCTAAAGATACTACCTTTCCATCACTATCAAGCTCTACTACTCCAAAATCTTTTGGATTTTTTACGTAGTAACCAAAAATTGTAGCTCCTGCATTATTCTTTACAGCTTTTTCTAACATACCTGTAAATCCATGACCATAAAAAAGATTATCTCCTAAAATAAGCGCTACCGAATCATTATTTATAAACTCTTCACCTATTATAAAAGCTTCAGCTAATCCTTTTGGAGATTCCTGGATTTCATAACTAATAGATAAACCCAATTCATTTCCATTCCCTAGTAGCTCCTGAAATACTAAAACATCTCTAGCTGTAGAAATTATTAGTATCTCTCTTATTCCAGCAAGCATAAAAATAGAAAGAGGATAATATATCATAGGTTTATCAAAAATTGGTATCATCTGCTTGCTTATTGCTTTAGTCACAGGATATAATCTCGTTCCTGAACCACCTGCTAATATTATTCCTTTCATATCTTCACTTCCTTATAATTTTCTATACCAATTCCAAGTTATTTTAATTATCTTTTCAACATCTGTAAATTCAGGTTTCCACTCCAATACATTTACAGCTTTTTCACTAGCTGCTACTACTGAAGCCAGATTCTTTTTTCTTTTTTCAACTACCTCTAATTTTATACCAATATTTATAGCTTTTTTAGCTACATTTAGTTTCTTTAAAATTGAAAATCCATTTCCATTTCCTAAGTTATAGGTTCCACTAACATTTTTGTCTAATACTGGTAAAAATGTTTGCTCTTACTAAGCCAACTATACTAATTTTTTAAAGCTAATCTTATTTCTTTTTTTCTAACATATTTTTTGATTTTAATTTCCACTAACGATAATCTTATTTTTAAACTTTGATATTATATTCCTTATTTCTTTTTTTTCATCTTCATTCAATGCAATTATAAATAATGCTATTGAATACATTCCACTATAAATAATAACTTTAGTCATAAATTTTATATATGTAACTTCTACTAGATATTTATTTAAGATAACTCCTATTCCCATAGAAATCAATATTGGAATAGTCATTTTCAAAATATTTCTCCAAAACAATATAATATTTAAATCCATTCTTTTATGATAATAAATATTCATTATTAATATATTTCCTATCATAAATGATATTCCAGTTGCTATTGCACATCCTATCGCTCCATATTGTTTAACTAAAAAAATGCTTCCTATGACATTTCCTATAGCTATAAAAAAATATACTATCGATCTAAATTGATGCATATTTCTTGCTTGCATTATTGCTATACCTGTATTTTGAATTAAAGGTATTGTTAATGGTATCATTATCCAAAGTGCTATTTTATAAACTTCTGAATATCCAACTCCCAACCATAAGCATATAAAATCTTTTCCAAAAAGTATAAATCCAGAAGAGATTAATCCAAGTATTATATATTGTAATCTTCCAACCTTTATAAAAAGATTCGAAATCTCTTCGTGCTTATCTTCAACTATCAATCTATTTATCTTAGGAAAAAGTACTCCTGATATAGCTGTTGAAAAATTCATATATAGTTGATTGAATATAGAAGCTATTGAATATATTCCCACTGCTGTAACACCTATATATTTTCCTATTATTACTCTATCTGTACCCCAATAAACTCTATCAATAATAATATTTAAGAATATATAAAAAGAATAGTGAAATATCTCTTTTAAAACTTTTAAATCAAAATTCTTAAAGTTTATTTTCATACCTAATTTTTTAGCGTAAATTATATCAAATATAGATACAAATAAACCTAATATTACAATAGAAACTGTCACTGCTATTAAGCCATACCCATTTAACATTAATATCGCTCCTATTATTGGTGTTATAATAGTTTTTATTAAGCTTAGTCCTCTTTGATACAAAAACTTTTCTCTTGATGCTATATTAGTTGAAAATACTCCCACTGGGAAAGATATAGCAACATTTAACATCATCAATAAAAATACACTTTTTGTTTTAGATAGTTCTTCTATTGTAAACTTATCACTGAAAAAATTAGAAATATTACTATAAATATATATTCCTATAACAATGCTAACCAACATTAATATTGAAAATATTGTTAAAAACATTCCATTTAGTGATTTTTCTTCTTCTATTTTCCCTTCTGCTCTGTATCTAACTGTATATCTTAACATCGCATTCCCCAGACCTAAATTCAACATTCCTATATATCCCATTATAGATTGAACTAAAGAGTTTATTCCAAAATCTGTTGTTCCTAAATACTTCATATAAAGAGGAGTATAAAATATTTGAATTAGAGATCCTACTATTATTGTTAAAATAGATAAAGCTGAACCTATTTTTAATTCATTCTTCATCTTAAGCCCCTTTTA
>JBOFRT010000022.1:0-1400 GCA_051651165.1 Cetobacterium sp. | reverse complement strand
AATTTCTCCTTATGATATATTTTAGGAGGTTCTTTTGAAAAAAGCATTAATATTACTTATCACTTTTATTTTTAATAGTATTTTACTTATCTCTTCTGATAATTCTTTACAAGATAAATCTATGTTTCCTTTACTTGGAAACGAAGCTAGAGAGAGAGGTTATGAACTTCCAAATCCTTATGGAATAAATGTTATATATGTAGATATGAAACAAGATGTGGATATAAAAGCTTTAAATCTTACAGGTAAGTTATCACTTTTTGGTGGAAAACCTCTTGAATTAGGAAATATTATATCCGTTAAAGCTGATTCTGCTAAAACAGTTAATACTAACGAACTAGTTAAAGCCGATCTTTGGGTATTTCCTTTTTTAAATGTTTACGGAATTTTAGGAAAAACAAAAGGACATTCTACAGCTTTAGTTGATATTAATTTAGGAAATTCAACTATTTTAAAAAATTATGATTTTACTTTAAAATATGAAGGAATAACTTATGGAGTTGGAACTGTTCTAGCTGGAGGATATAAAGATTTCTTCTCTTTAATTGATTTTAACTACACTAGTACAAGTTTAGATATTATTGAAGGAAATATCTCAGCTTTTGTTATTTCTCCAAAAGTTGGTTATAACTTCAATTTTTATAACACTAAAAACTCTATTTGGATTGGAACTATGTATCAAAATATTACCCAAACTTTAAAAGGAGATATCAATAACCTTATAACATTTCCAAAAGGCATCAAAGTTAAAGATGGAAAATTTGAAGTAAAAGAGAGCACTTCATCTCCTTGGAACAATGTTATTGGTTTTAGAAGTGAGATAAATAAATCAGTTGAATTTACAACTGAAGTTGGTTTTGGAAAAAGAAAGAGTGTAACACTATCTTTAGGATATAGATTTTAAAAAAAAGCTGAATCTCTTCAGCTTTTTTATTTATCCACATTATTTAAATGAACATCCATTTGTGGGAATGGTATACTTATATTTTCTCTATCTAAAGCACCTTTTATGCCATTTAATGTTTCTTTATAAACTGTCCAATAATGCTCATTTGTTACCCAACCTTTTAAAGCAATATTTATAGAACTATCTGCATAAGCATCCACATGACTATATACTGGTGGATCTGTTAAAACTAAAGGATTATCTCTTAAAAGTTTTTCTAATGCCTCTCTAGCAATATCTAAATCTGCATCATAAGATACTCCTACTATAAACTTTAATCTTCTTATTGGCGTTTTTGTATAATTGATTACTTTGTTTGAAACAATAGATCCATTTGGTACTATCACTAAATCATTATTATGAGTTCTAACTGTAGTAGAGAAAATATCAATATCATGAACATATCCCATCTCTCCAGATATATTTACTTCATCTCCAACTTTATATGTTTTAA
>JBOFRT010000021.1:0-1530 GCA_051651165.1 Cetobacterium sp. | reverse complement strand
TTTAAGTAACATCATATTTGATAGATAAAATAGTCAGGGGCGACTATATAAATCTTAGTAAATAATATCTAAATTTACTTGATAAATCAATCCTAAATAGGATTAAAATATCAAAAACACGACTTTTTATAAGTCGTGTTTTGATTAAAAATTGTTTAGATTTTAATAATCTAAATAGGAACAGTGTATGTTTGGTTTAACATATTTTTATAATAGCAAAATATGTTTATATATACAATCCTATTTAGGATTTAATAATTACTATTTTTTAGAGAATTTTACAAAAATAATCCTATCTCTTTTATTTTTAAATATTAAGAGGATTCTTTAATTATTTATTTAATTTTTCTTATAAAAATAGAAAATATAGCTACTTTCGATATAGTTTTTTAGTAATTATCCTCAAAAATATATTGAAGAATGAAGAAATAGAAAAAATTACTAATATAGATATTTATATGTTGATTAGGATAAGTCTTTGTTCAATAATTTGTTTATTTGAATGTATGTTGTATTTAGTCACTTTTACATTAATCTAGAAAAATTTAAATTTTTTTGAAGTATTTGAGTTCTATTTTGATATTTATTTTTTTTATATAACTTTATTGCTCTTTCATTAAATCCCCAAACTTGGAGTTGAATATGATTTATATTTTTTTGTTTTGCAATTTTATCAACTTCACCTAAAAATTTTGAAGCTATCCCTCTATTTCGATATTCTTCTGTAACTCCTAAATTTTCTATTAAAATAGATTTTCTAGAATGAATTAATTCTGTTTCTTCAATTTGGATAATTTTAATTAGACATATACCTACTACTTTATTCTCCTCTTCTCCAATAATTATCTCAATAGTTTCTTCAGTAAGAATAGCTTGAAATTTTTCGAATGATAAAAATGAATTTATTTTCTTAAAATGACTTGGAAATTTTTCATAGTGATAATTATGAATCTCAACTAAAATTTTATCAATTTCTTGATAATTTTGTAATTTAGCTCTTTTAATTTCAAGCATTTTTATACTCTCCCCTGAATATATTATCCTACATATATTTCCTCTACATACTCTTTCAAATCTAATCTATAAAATTCTCTCATTGGAATTGCTTCTTTATAGTTCCAAACTGTTATAAAACTTGGACTTATCTCTAATAAAATTTCATTTTCTAAAAAAGAATAATTTTCATAAGAATTTTTAAAATACTCCTTAAATAATGTAATAAAGATATTGTTTTTTAATGGCTTTCCTATAATTTTAGCTATTCCTTCTATTTGAATATTATCAATACAAATAGATACTTTCGGATTATCTAAAATTTGTTTAACTTTTAAAAATCTTTTATCTGTTTGACAATAAAATTTATTTTCATAAATTACAAACGACATCATTCTTGAAGTTACTCTATCGTTACTCGATGTTGCTAAAACTGCTTTTTTAGACTCTCCTATTCCTTGAAATAATTCTATTAGTTTTTTATCAAACATACATCCTCCCTCTTTTAAATTTTAAGCCACATTTTTAATTTTAAGA
>JBOFRT010000020.1:0-3525 GCA_051651165.1 Cetobacterium sp. | reverse complement strand
ATATCCTAAACCTAGGATAATTAATCACTCTGAAATAGAATTCGTAAGTAATAAAAGAGAGAAACAGTAGTTTCTCTCTTTTCCATTTTATAATTATTGCAATTTTTTTACAATAGATGCATTTATTTCTTCTAAAGTTATAGTTTTTGTAATAATTTTAGTTCCTAATTCCAATAAAGTTTCTTTTTTAATCTCTCTTATTCTATCTTCTGAAAGATTAAAAACTACTCTATAAAGTTCAATATTACTACTAATATAATTATTATAGTAGTTGATATCATCTATTAAACTTAAATCTATCTCTTTTTCCTTTGGAGTTTCTTCAACAATTGATTTTGGTTTTTCACTTTTTAGGAGATTATTTTTTAAAATATACTCAGCAATTAATCTATTCTTAGCAACATTAAAGGCTAATTTCTGAATTTTAGTTTCTTGTCCACACTCTTCTATGTATGCCTTATAAACTTTTTCTTGGAGTTTTTCTTTTTCTTCAGTTGATAATGAATTAAAATATTCTAACTCTTTAACATAGTTTTTTATTTCTTCTTTGGATGAATCTATTTCTGATACCTTTTTAATATTACTAGTAGTTTTTTTTAACTCAATAGTTTCGTCCTCTGTCCAATTATTTTCTAAAGCTTTAATAAAATAAGCTCTAACCTTATCAACTTTATTTTTTTTCATATATATAGCAACTGCCTCAACTTTGGAGTACCCGTATTGGATAATCGCATCTTTTATTGTTTTAGGCATTGTTTTTAATGTTCTTGCTTTACTTGGCATAAGACCTAAAATTTTATCAATTAACTCATCTGTTATAGTCACTGATCTTTCTATATTTTTAGGTAAAGACTTTTCTATATTTTCTTTTTGAATAACTTCCATCATTTCTATCATATCATGTTCTGTTTCACTAATTGTAGAAACTGTTAAAAGTTTTCTAAAATCATTTCTGTCTTCAAAAAATCTTTGTTGTTTTTCTTCAGCAGAACTTTCTTTTAAAAATATTTCAATTTCAGATTTTTCCCATGTTTTATCTTTTAAAAATTTAAAATCTTGAATTAATTCCTTCTTCTTTAGCTCATCAAAAGCATGTTCTAGAACTTTTATAGTTCTTGATAATAACTTTTTATCATACTTTAATGGAATTCGTTTTATTAAAAACATCGTGTCTATTTTTAAATATAAATTATTAAATCTTAATTTTTCTATTAACATGTAAATAGTTCTAGCTGTACTAGTAGATATTTCTAGAAGAATACTTGAATTATAAACTAAATATCCCTTTTGAATAACATTATTATAAAAGTGATCTGATATATCTATTTCATAGAGTTCTTTTATTCTCTTATCCTTATAAGATAATCTATATTTTTTATTTTCTTTTAAAGATAAAGTTAAAATTTTTAAAGTTAAAATAGGAGTACTTATTTCTTCTTTAATAGTTCCTTTATATTCTGATGAATACATTGTATTTTTAAAATTATAATTTGTTCTAGAAAGTCTAATTAATGATTTTTTAACTATCTCAGCATATCTATTTGTATTTAACTTCAATTTATCTTTTAACTCATTAGATGAAATTATAAATTTCTTAGGCATACCTTTTTCTTTCATAAGTTGCATCAAAGCTATAAAAATTTTTTCTTCAGCTTCTCCTGGAATATAATCTCCTGCAGCTGGAGTTACTGTAATATAGGTATCTCGGTTTTTATTAAAATAGTATTTCACAATTTGATTTACTTTTTTTTGTGTATTTTTAGAAAATATTGGAAATTGAACTATATTTATATCAACTCTAATCAGATCTTTATTCTTTATTAAATTTTCATCCATATAAACTATTTCTTCTATAATCTCTGTTGCGGGTGTTTCTATAGTTTCTTGAAAATCAAAACAATCATCTTTTACAACTAACTTTGTCATTTAGAAAATCCCCTCTTTTTTATCTACGTTATATGGGACAAAATAACTTTTTTTCACAAATATAATCCCACCTAATGTAGATTTTAATATTTTTTTTAAAAAACTTCAACTTTTTTTTGAAAAATAATCCCACCTAACGTAGATTTTTAATCATTTATATATATAATCCCACCTAACGTAGAAGATAGTCCCACCTAACGTAGAAGATAGTCCCACCTAACGTAGAAGATAGTCCCACCTAACGTAGAAGATAGTCCCACCTAACGTAGATTTTTTTTTTTGATTAATCTTCAATAAAATCAAAGGCTAAAGTAATGGTTTTTAATGGTTTTTGGTGTACATAACAATATAACAATATTTACAATATAAACAACTATATACAATGTTAAAATTAAAAAGAGCGAAACAAATCGTTTCACTCTAAAATTTATTATTTTTTTAATAAAGATTTTATAAAAGCTTCAATTTTAAGATAATCTTCATCTGAAAGAGATTCTTTAATTTTAAAAGTTGTCATCTTTTTATTTTTCTTAAATTCAAAAATATCTCTATTTTTTAAAGAATCATTTTCTAAATCTTTTAAAATAGATTTTAAATCTTCTCTATTTTTATTCATATAACTCTTAACAAGAGTTTGAGCTTCATCTTGTCCATAAGTTAACATCAATTTTTCTAAAATTTTATTTAAAAAATCAGCCTTTAAAGGTCCTGATTCTTCAAGAATAAATTCTTTTATAAATGGATGAAAATTAATAGCTTTTTTTATTGCATGAAACTGAGTTTTTCCAATATTAAATTTTTTTAAACAATCATCAAGAGTAACTCCCTCAGTAGTAGAAAGTTTATTAAACTTATAGCTAAGCTCTAAAATCGTTAAATCTTTTCTTTTAGTATTTTCATCTATAGAAATATTCTCTAAAAGTTCTAAAGGTGTATCTTTTCTAAAGATAATAGCTTTTTGAGAAAAAATTTTATTTTTATTAACTTTATATAACTCTTTAAGGGCAAGAAGTCTTCTCCAACCACTGATTATTATATAACTATTTTTACTAACTTCTAATAAGTAAATAGGATTCAATAATCCCATTCCTTTAATAGACTCTAAAAGTCCTGCAAAATTTTCATCTTTTAAAATAGTTTCCTCGTCATCAAGTCTATTTATAAAAGTTCTATCAAAATAATTAATATTTTCAATTAAATTAGAAGTAATGTTTTGAAAATCACTATATTTAGCAATATTAGATTTATCAAGGACTGGTTTATTAATCTCTCCAAATCCCATTAAATGATTATTGTTTAAACTCATAAAATCCCCCTATATTCTTTTTAATAATTCTTTTGAAAGAGCGATATAGTCTTTTGCACCATTGGAATTTTTATCAAACTCTACTATAGATTTATGATTATAATTAGCTTCTGATATTTTTATAGTATCTCTAATAACTGTATTAAACACTAACTCACCAAAGTGCTCAACTAAAAGATCTTTAAATTGATTTTGTAAATTTGTTGATTTTTTAAATTTAGTTATAACAACCCCCAATACCTTTAAATCCTCATTATCTTTTTCTCTAATCATATTTATAGATCTGATTAGGT
>JBOFRT010000019.1:0-1097 GCA_051651165.1 Cetobacterium sp. | reverse complement strand
AATTTTCTAGCCAATTATTTTAATTATAAATTTTAATAATTTATTTTTTATTAATTCATATCTTTTTAAGACTCTAAAGGTGCCTTTTGGTACACTATTTATTGTACCAAATTTAATGAATCAACCTTTAAAAACCATTGATTTTATTGAGGGTTACTTGTTTGAGCTAAAAATTAGCTCAATGCAATTTTTAGCAAATCTACAAAGTCATTTAAAGGCTTAGTTTTTTGATTATTTCTTTTTACTTTTCCAGTCTTGGAATCAACCAACCTTAAAAAAAGTTTATCCGCTAGTTTTTCAAAAAAATCTAATATGTTTTGATTTAATTCAATCACATTATTCGCCTTAAAATAGCTTTTAATGCTTGTCGAATAGATTGTTAATTCCAACCTCATTAAAATCATTCCGCTAGGTATTCCCTCTATCTCTTCCCTTAAACTCTTAGGATAAACCTTTAAAGAGATTAACTTGTGTCTACCTTTCATTTTAAAGACTTTTATACTTTCTGTTTCTGAATCAAAGTTTCTTTTCATATTCCAGTTGTCTTTATTAATTCTATTATCAGCAACATTAAAGCCGAACTCATGGAATAAAACATCAACCAATTGAATATAAAAAAATTTAAATTCTTTTAACTGGGTTTTAGTCAACCAATTAAAATTTATCTCAATTTCTTTTCCTTTGATTATTTCAAATAAAGTATTTTTAGGGATTGAATCTTTTATCATATCCAAACAAAGATTAACCTCTTTTGTAGTTGCATTACTCACATTATGCCCCCTTAGTATCTTACTAGGGTTAAAAGTCAAGTTACCCTCTAAGTTAGTATTATTAACACATAGTATCTGGAATCTTGGGTTTTCACTCCAAAAACTCTCACTTACTTTTATTTTATACACCAACCTATCAAAACCAATTCTTAAAACTTCATCATCTTTGAATACTGGTATAATTTCCAGTGGTTCAAATTCCTTTAAAGTTAATAATTTTTGGGTTGTACTTTTTAAGTATTCTTTTTCCAAAGTCCTCGCCCCTCTCCTATTTTCATAAAAGGGGAAAGGATTGACTTTTAAATACCCTTGTTTTTGTAACAAAAA
>JBOFRT010000018.1:0-8656 GCA_051651165.1 Cetobacterium sp. | reverse complement strand
ATAAGTGAATATTGTGATAAAATAACTATTTATGATAATACAGATGTTTTAATCACAAAAGTTTATATAAGAAATAATAATATATTATATAAAGGTTCAAATCTACCAATTTGGTTAGATGAATTTGTAAAAAAATTAGAAAAATAAATAGTAATTTTTTATTCAAGAAACCTCGCCTACTGTAAGGCCAATATTCGGCGGGGGCAAGCCAGCGATGAGACACATATCTCCAGTGAAAGATAGGGATGTCAGTCGCTGGCTTTTTTCTTTCATAAAAAATGTGTGGGCTTGGGCCACCCCCGCCGCTCTTCCCCCCAAGCCACCCTTTCGGCATCCCCCGTCAAGGTACTCCCTTTTTGGTGGGACCGCTCTTGGGGGTGGCCAATGCCTTTCCCTCATTTTGCTCCCTTTGGGATAGAATCAGGCTTTTTTTCGCTGAGATTGTAAAATAGAAAGCATGTTTCAGCAAAGCCTTCATGAGCAAGAGGCAGCAACTGCGCCCACACTTCTAGTTCCCACCCACCCTTTACTGCTATCTTGTTGGGATATTCCCTTTTTTTATCTTCTAACTGTAATCTCCGCCATGTTAAAAAGTCCACCGGGTGGACTTTTGGATGATGATGAATTATTTTAAATATATATTAAAAATCTAAATACATTTTTTTACTTATCTCATTAAATCCATTTTTTTCATAAAAGGAAATTGTGTTTGCATTAAATGAATATACTGTTAATTCAATTCGATTGATATTTTTCTCTTTAGCCCATTCCTTAACCTTTTTCAATAAAAGATTTCCTACTTTTTTATTTTGGTATTTACTTTTTACAGCTATGTTATCTAGTTGTATCCATTTACGTTCTTTTATAACAGGATGAACTATAGATGTTGCTATAAAGCATTCAGTAAATCCAATAATTTCAGAGTTATATTCTGCTACAAATAATTCTCGGTTGGGATCTTCAATAATATTTTTTATATCAGATTCATCTCTAGAAGAAATTAATGGTTTTTTAAAAAGTTCAGGATGATTTTGAAGATGTAAACTATCTAATTCGTCGTAAACTGAGCAAAGAGATGTGTAGTCTTCAATACAAGCTTTTCTAATATCAATCATTTTACTTACCCCCACAAAAAGTTTTTAATTATAAATTTGTGATATTATACATTAATTTTAAATAATTAGCTATAAAAATACAAATGACCGTTTTTTTTGATAAACGCTCACTTAAATGCTCACATGTTATTAATTTTTTTTAAAAAACTCAATAAAATCAAGGAGATAAATGCTCACCTAAATATTAAAATAAATCAAATTTTCCTATGGATATTTAGATTAGAAGAGAAAGTCCACCGGGTGGACTTTTTGTATTTTTTAATTAAAAAATTTAAAATACAAAAAAGGGAAAGAGCCTCTGGGGGAGAGGCTCTTTTTGGGGGGATTAAATTATTTATTACTTTTTTAACACTTATTTACAATATTTAGACAACAGGTTTTGTAAAAAAGTTTTAATTTTTTAGAAAATAATTTTGATATGAAAAGTCCACCCGGTGGACTTTTGGATTTTATAAAAGATTAAAATAATTTTAGCAAGAGATAGTCACTTAACTCATCGCTTTCTCCCTCTGGTCGTAGCTGGGATAGTGCCAAGTTTTACAGACAGTCCCTTATGGTACGCTACCCTAACGGTCGCTCAGTACTCCGCTCAAGAGTTAAAGACAGTTCTTGCCTTAATAGGAAAAGAGCTTGAAAGCTGTGGATGAAAGGCATTTTAATTTGCAATACACAGATCTCTTCGCCCTTGAACCTTTAATCTTTCCCACCCTCCCCATTCTGCTATCTTGTCGGGTCACTCCCTTTTAAAAGATAAAATAATAAAAATTTTTAAGTTAGAGTTTTAGCAACATACTCAAAAGATAAAACCTCAGTTAAAAAAGCCTTTAAGAAAGGTTTTTAAAGACCAAATAGTTCTTGAGTAGCCAGTATTTAGCATAAATTTTTTAGAAAAAATCAAGGGCAAGCTTTGTGCTATGCATCCTTGATTTTTCAAAATTTTATGCTTGGCAGAAGTCAGCTCAAGAACTTTTTATTTTGGTCCTTAAAAATTTAGCTTTCTCTTCCAAGCTTTGTTGCCCTGGTTATATCTTTTGTTGTTGTAACTTTTTGGGGTCGGGGGTCTCGACCCCCGACGACGAAGCTAAGAACTTTTTATCTTTCTGTTTTAAGTAGGAGGTCAGTTATGAAAAAAATATTGGATGTTCTAGGATTTAAAAGTGTAAGTGCATTAAGAAAAGCTGTTAAAAATGGCGATAGTAATGCCCTAGAGTTTTTGGAGCTGCTAAATGAATTTCTAAAAGGTGGTATTAAATCTGAAGACATAACAGTTAGAGGAAAAGTGGATTTTTTAAACTATACGAACCTCCAAATGGGATATTTAAAACATGAGGAGTTTAAAGTAGTTTTTCTAAATAGTAGCAATCAAATAGTTTTAAATGAAACTCTATTTTGTGGAACTATAGACCGCAGTGTTGTTTATCCAAGACTCATAATAGAAAAGGCAATTCTATCAAAAGCTAAAGGAGTTATCTTTGTACATAACCATCCAAGTGGTAATTTAACTCCATCTAAAAAAGATATTGAGTTAACACTAGAGATGCAAGAGCTTCTTGATAAAGTTGATGTAAAACTACTTGACCACTACAGAATCTCAGAAACAGAAAACTTTAGTTTTTATGAAAATGGTTTAATTGATTATTTGTAAAGCTTGAGGAAATTCCCTCAAGCTACTTTTAAAGATGGAGGTACTGTATGAAAAAGTTTGATATTATGGGCAGTATTAGAAAAGAGATGAGTCTAAAAAATTTAAGTAGCAGTAGAGTGGCCAAGAAGATTGGAGTTAGTGAGATAGAGATGACAGAGTTTTTCCTGGAGAAAAATGTAAGTCTAGAACTACTCGAAAAAGTTATTGAAGTAGTTTTTGAAAGCTATGAGTTCCAGTACTCTTTTAAAGAAAATCCACTGAGAAAATTTAGTAGTAAAGAATTGTTGGAGGAACTGATGAGAAGAGAGAAGTAATGAATATAAAAAAGTAGAGAATTTTTTCTCTACTTTAATTTTTTAGCTATTCAATATAAGGTTTTGCAAAACTGATAAGCTTTTCTAGGGGCTCTGTTAATGTGGCTGATACATATATTAATTCAGTAAGTCCTGAGATGGCAGTTCTTATAAAGCCCTTTTTCGGGGTTTCACTAGTTAATTGTTCTTGTAAAATATCAATATTATCTATTAAGATTTCTTGTTCTTCAGAGTTAAAAGCTGATAAATCAGAATCTTTAATTTTATTAATGATTTCTTCTAAGGTTGTTGGGGTTTCGTAATAATTAAAGGTAGCTGTAATATTTGCATTTCCAGATGCAATATTCATTTGTCCACCATTATTAATATATTGATTAGTAGGTTTATTTAATAATTCTTTCATTTGTCTTTCCCTTTCTTTCCTAGCTTTTGTATCTTCTTCTATTTGCTTTTTTAAGAGACGTTGTTCTTCTTTTTGTATTTTATTACTTTCTAGTAAAATTTCATGTTCTTTTTGTGCTATTTTTTTATCAATAGACGCTACTTTTTTATGAATATTGTTAATTTCTGCTTCTGCTCTTTGAATTTCTGATAATTTTGATTTTTGTGTGGAACTTGATGTTGTTTTTAGTAGAGTATTTTTAGCAGAAATAATTTTTTGATGTTGTTGAGGTATTTTATTACTTTCTTTAGCTTTTTCATCTATTAATCTAGCTTTTTCTTTTTGTTTTCGTATTAAGTTATTTTTATAAGTATCAATTAAAGCCATAATTATTTCCTCCTATCTGATAAAAATATTTATTTATATTTTTTTTTGTAGAGATTCAGCGAGTTTGAATACTGTCGTACATGGATTAGCTTTATTTGGCGGTTGAGTATTTAACTGGTATTGAGCTTTAGAAAAATTGATAGCTCTATTAATATCAGTTTTTAAAATTTCATAAAGATTAGTATTATTTTTAGAATATGATATTTTAAATTTTTTCTTAAAATTTTCATCAACTTTATCAAAGCAATCTTTTCTATTCATAGATGTTGTAATTCTATTGAAGTGATTTAAAATCCAAAGCTCAAAAGCCTCATTTGACCATGCTACATTAATATTGTGTTTTTCTGCAAGGATTATAGCTTTTTCTATATCAAAATGATCTTTATCAAAAACAATCCAAACTTCATTGCAATCATCTTTGTTATCAATAACATATTTAACAGCATTAAATGGATCTAAGCCACCTTTTTTCTGTGTCTTTAATACTTCTACCTTAATATTAGAAATATGTGATTTTTCTACATCTATTGAAAAGCCTTTAAAATAATTAAATTCCGTTTCTAATGAATTACAAAATATTTTCATTTTATTTTTTAAATTAAAGTTTTTAGAATTACGTCCACTATCTATTGATTTTTTAGAATCTTTAGTAGATGTACTTTTTTTATTAGTTTTTTTACTTTCCTTTAATTTTAATCCCTTGCTTTCTCTGGCCATTTAATCACCCATTAAATTATTATTTGAGATATTATTAAATGAAAGGTCATTAATATCTTTAACTCGTCCAATACCACCAAAGTTTCCAGCAAGGTAATGCTTTAAGATATTAGTTTTTTTATCAATACCTTTATAATCACCTATTGAAGCTAGTTCAGATTCACCATATTCATTTTTATCAACAATATATATTTGATCTCTTCTAAAGAATTTATCAGATAATATTTGTAAATCGTGTGTATTAAAAATTAATTGTGAATTTTTTTTGTTTATTCCTAAATTATTGAATAAATTTATAATTTTAGTTGTTAGTGTATTATGTAATTTAGAATCCAATTCATCTATAAAAACAGATTTTCCATTAAGTAAAGAATCTAAAATTGGCCCAAGAAGAGAGTAAAATTTAATAGTTCCCTCTGATTCGTTAGCAAGTAAATCAAAATCAATAGTCCCAATTTCAAGACCTTCATTGTTATATTTTTTATGAACTATTTGTTCTTGAATTTCAACCCATTTTCCTTTAGAGGTATTCATATCTTTTGTATTTTTAGCAAATAATTCTCTTATGAAATCTGGAATCTCAGAAGCTGATTTTTCATCTTCTTTTACACTAATATCAGAAATTCCTAAGTCAGCAAATTTTAGACAAGTTAGAATGAGCTCTTTTATTGAACGCTCGTCATTTTCTAAAATTAAAGTTGAAGTCATATGAGTATTAATTTGTTCTCCAGAAATAATAACAATATCTTCTGTTAATTTTTTATAAATTTCTTTCATCTCATCTTGAATATTATTTCTAATCATTGAAGATAAAAATAATTCATCTTTTCTTGTAAATTCAACATATTTTTTTAATTTTTCACGATAGCTAGTATTAATATTTATTTCATTTTCTCTATTATAAATATTTACTTCTCTTTTATTTTTTTTATATAACCACTCTTTTATTACAGTATCTTTAAAAATTTCAAAACCATATCTATAAGTTAGCTCGTTAAGAATAAAAGTTATTTCAAACATTGATGGTAAAGAACTACTTTCTTCATCTAATTTAAAATTATCAATATTAATTTCATAATCATTATTACCAGAAAATTTTATAATTTGAATCATAGTTTTTAAAGCTTTAAATAAGTTTGATTTTCCATAAGCATTATGTCCATATATAACTGCAGTTTTAAATAATTTTTCTCCTCCTATTTCAGCTATATTAAAAATATCTAAATCAGATTCTAATCTATTAATAGGTTCTAACGATAAAATTTGTTCTTTTTTAAAAGATTTAAAATTTTTACACTTTAGCTCTTTTATCATAATATCTCTCCTTTATCACATTTTATAAAAATAATAATTATATCTAGATATTATCATAATTATTATCTTATTTCAATATTTTTTTCCTTAAAACGCACTTTATTATTGAAAAAATTAAAAATAAAATTGACTTAAAAAAATTTATATGATAAAGTTTCCTTACATTTATGAATTTTAGCTAAATTAAAAAAATAAATATTATAATTAGAAAAGGAGAAATCACTATGAATAAAAGATTAAATGATTTAAAGCAATTGCTTAGAATGTTAGATATCACAATTACTATGCACAAGAATGCAGAGAATAAATATAAAGCAATCGCTAAATATTTACAAGAAAATGGTTTAGAGTGTGATATTTATCCACAAGGATCATTTGCACTAGGAACTGTTGTTAGAGCACACAAAAAAGTAAAAAATGAAAATTATGATTTAGATTTTATTTGTTTAATAAAGGTAAATAAAAATACAACTACAGCAGAGATAATAAAAACAAAAGTTGGAGAACTACTAAAGCAACATGAGGTATATAGTAAAATTTTGACTGAATATGATAAATGTTGGACTCTAAGCTTTCCAGAGGAATTCAATATAGATATTATTCCAGCTGCAGAAGATGAAAAAATAGAATTATCATATAACTTTATTACTAAAGATAGAATAGCTATAACAGATAAGAAAAAGGAGAGCTATATATGGCTAATGTCAAATCCTAAAGGATATACAGAATGGTTTGAATATATTAATAAGCCATTCTTAGATTATAATCTTACTCAAAGGACTAATGAATTTTGTGCTAAAAATGATGGGAAGATAGATGAAATCCCAGATTATGATGAAAAATCTTCATTACAAATGGTAATACAAATATTAAAAAGACATAGAGATATATACTTTGATATGATAAAAAAAGATGATAAAAAGCCGATATCAGCGATTATAACAACTATTAGTGCTAAAATAGCTGAACACGCTCCAAAAAATTATAATGTATTCGAACTATTGGAGTATATAGCAAATGAGTTTTCAATATACGCAATGAGAAATACAATATCAGAAGATGATTTTGATAAAAGATATATAAATAAAAATGTTATTAAAAAATCAAAGGATAATTGGGAGATATTAAATCCAGTTAATCCAACTGATAATTTAGCAGATCAATGGAATGAAGATCCAGAAAAAGCTGTGCTTTTCTTTAAATGGACTGAAGTGATGAAAGAAAATCTTGTAAATACAAAGGAAAAAGATGATTTAGACTTCATTACTGGAGTAGAAAGAGGATTTGGAAGTGATTTTGTTAGAAAATCTATAGATAGATCAGCTTATACCCCAAAGATAGAAAAAACAATACCAGAGAGAAAACCTTGGAGGAAGAATGGTAGATAGTATTTTTTTAACTCCTTTATTAGATAGTTATAAGGAGTTAAATATAGTAGAAATAAATACAGAGTATATAAAAATTGTAGGATTTTTAAGATTAGAACATAGTTATGAACTTATTCCTTATAGTGAAAGATTTGAAGTAGAAATAGTGATACCTAGAAATTATCCAATTATGTTACCTTCAATAAAAGAGACAGGTGGAGCTTTAGATAGAAAATATGAACATATCAATCATGAGGGAACTTTATGTCTAGAAGTAGAAAGAGCTATAAGAAGTAAGCTATCTCCTAAATATGATTTAATTGAATGGATAGAAGAGTTTGTTTTTCCATATTTTTATAGCTATTGTTATCATAGAGATTATGGAAGCTATCCTTTTGGTGACAGATCACATGGAGCTAAAGGAATATTAGAATATTATAAAGAATTATTAAAAGAAAATACTCTAGAAGAAACAAGAGATTTGCTAAATGCTATAAAATACTATAAATTAGAAAAAAAATATAAAGGTCATAATATGTGTCCTTGTGGAAGTTTCAAAAAGATAAGAGATTGTCATAAACTAGAAAAATTGAAACAACTTTCTATTTATGCAGATCAGCAAATGATTAAAGATTTAAAGCTTATAGAATGGGAGGAGAGAATTTATGAAAATTAAAGATAGACAGAATGAAGAAGATATATTAGAATTTCTTTATTTAGCAAGATTTTCTTATAATCAAGCAGCTAAATGTAATTTTTGGATACTTATACTGACAATAATTTCTCTTATTTTAATTATGTTAGGGATTTTCTGGTTACAACTAGTACTACTTGTTATAATAACAATTTTTAATATCAAAAAAATAAAAAATATAAAAATAGGAGCAGATGCTAAAAAATATATAGATAGAACACTTTTTGGATTGGAATTAAAATTTGATATAGGAAAAAAGGAGTATTTAAAAGATAAAGCTTTAAAAGTTATTGAAAAAAATAAAGAAGATTATGAATTACAAAAAGCTAATAATGGTTATTCTAATGTCAGAGGAATTAAAGATTGGTATAATGTAGGAAATAAAGAAGGAATAGATGCCATCTATCAATGTCAACGTGAAAATTTATATTGGGACAAAAAATTAGTTGTTATATATGCAGTTGTATTAGTACTTCTCTTTATAGTATCATTAATTGCACTTTTATTAATTAATAAATTTTCTACAAGAGGGGTGGCTGAAATAATTTCTAGTTATTATAATGTATTATCAACCTTAGTATTGGAGATTTTTGGGATAAGCTCCTATATAATCTACTCAGCAAGAATAGATGAAAATAGAAAGTCTTATGAAAATATAAAAAATTTAGAGGACAAAGAAAAACAAATGTTGGAATTACAAGAAAAAATAGAAAAGCGTAGG
>JBOFRT010000017.1:0-1029 GCA_051651165.1 Cetobacterium sp. | reverse complement strand
CTCATCCAAGAAGTAAACCGTTTTATGAAATGGTCTCTGTGTAATCTCCACATCGCTTCCATAAATTACAAGCCCCAATCGGCTCCCTTTCTTCACTGTATACTGAGTCGGTACCATTCCAAAACTATACCTATGGAAGTTCTTAGGAATAACCCTACTTTTATAGTAATTGCTTCTCCTATTCTGTATATTTATATGCCCCCTCGTAATCACCCTATACTTAGACGGACTCTCCTCAAGTGTGAAGTCCACCTCATCCATAGTCCCTGCATCTCTACCCAAACTAATCTTTCCCTCTCCAGTAACAACTTGCTTCACACTTAGTCGCCTTCTCTCTCCAATCTCCACTAGCATAGCACTCAATATCCCTCTATCTCCATTAGAACTAGCACTAAACTCTATCTTTACACACTCAGAAATCGTTAAATTCTCTTCTAAAACCTCACTTTTATAAATAACTCTATGTTTTTCTCCCTCTCCTAAAACTAACCTATCTCTCCACTCTTCATAATTTTTTACTTCCCTAATAAACCCACTACCATCTATATCATCTATAAACTTCCCTATTCTTCTCATATCTTTCTCTAACTTCTTTACCTCTGAATGCTTTACCAGTCTCTCGGCGTCTACTCCAAACACTCTGTCCTCATAATCTTTTGACGGCCAACTTTGTGATTTCTCCCACTCTAGACTATCTAAATTACTTTGAACCATCACATCTGGAACTGTTTTCATAACATCATTTTGTATATCATACAGCCAATAACTTAACCATCTATTCATAATGTCATTAAAATCAAACCCTTTTAAATTTTGTATATAAATATGATCTCCCTGATGTAAAATAATCTTAGATGGAATATTATATTTTTTTAGTTTATCCCACAATAGTTTACAATGAGTAGTTTTTACATTCCAGTCATTTAACCCGTGAACTATAAAAACTGAGGCTTTTATCTTTCTAACATCCTTTAAGTAGTTTCGTTCATCCCAGAAACTATTATAATTTCCATTTTCTCTAGCTTCTCC
>JBOFRT010000016.1:0-28983 GCA_051651165.1 Cetobacterium sp. | reverse complement strand
CGAAACGCCAGATCCTAAGTCTGGTGCGTCTGCCAATTCCGCCACCCTCGCAAAAAGATGGTGCGTCATACTGGGCTCGAACCAGTGACAACACGATTAAAAGTCGTGTGCTCTACCATCTGAGCTAATGACGCATCTTTATTAAATTATTTATTGGGGTGACCGACGGGGCTCGAACCCGCGACAACCAGATCCACAAACTGGCGCTCTACCAACTGAACTACGGTCACCAAATGGCGTGTCTGAAGAGATTCGAACTCCTGACCCACGCCTTAGAAGGGCGTTGCTCTATCCAGCTGAGCTACAGACACATTTTTGATAAATATTTAATTGGAGCGGGAGACGAGGGTCGAACTCGCGACATTCAGCTTGGAAGGCTGACACTCTACCAACTGAGTTACTCCCGCAGATGGTCGGAATAGCAAGATTCGAACTTGCGGCCCCCTGCTCCCAAGGCAGGTGCGCTACCGGACTGCGCTATATTCCGACTATTTTGTTTTTGCAACTCGCTTTCGCTCGCTACATAATTATAGTATCACAAATTATAATTTCTGTCAACAAACTTTTTTATTTTTTTTTATTTTTTTTTAATACCCTTGAAAAAGAAGGATTCATTTTATTTAAAAAGAATAATATTCTATATACTTTTATAAAAATATTTTCTATAATATCTATAACTATTTTTAGCTTTAAGGAGGTTTATTATGAAAAATACAAAACTTATCTGTTCAGTGCTTTTAGCTGGTTCGCTTTTAGGTGCTTGTACTGCTTCTAACGGTGGTTACAACAATCTAAACAACAAAACTACTGGAACTGCTGGTGGAGCTGCTATCGGTGCTCTTCTTGGACAAGCAATCGGTCAAGATACAAAAGGAACTCTTATAGGAGCTGGTATTGGTGCTCTTGCTGGTTTAGGATGGGGAGCATATAAAGATCAACAAACAAAAGAGTTACAAGCTAGATTACAAAATACTTCGGTTAAAGTTACTGATGAAGGAAATTATATAAATCTTAATCTTCCAGGTGGAGTTACATTCCCTACTAATGGATCTGTTATTGGAACTGGATTCTACGCTCCTCTTAACGATATCTCAGCTGTTTTAAATCAATATCCTGAAACAAGAATAGTTATCTCAGGACACACTGATAATACCGGAGCTTATTCTTACAATATGGATTTATCTGTAAAAAGAGCAAGAAGCGTTGCTGATTATGTTGTTAGAAGAGGTGTAAACCCTAATAGAATAACTATAAACGGATTTGGACCTGATAGACCTATCGCTAGTAATTCAACAACTTCTGGTAGAGCTCAAAATAGAAGGGTTGAAATTCAAATATTCCCAGCTTATTAAAAATAATTAATGTAAAAGAGGACCCTAAACAGAGTCCTCTTTCTTATTTTCCTATTTTTTCAATTGCATTTTTTACTGCTTCTTTTACACCTTCTGATGTATATGTTGCACCTGCAACGATATCTAAATCAGCATTTTGATTTCTTATAACCTGATTTTTTAAAGCTTCTATAGCAGGATCTGCAATAGGTGGCGTATCAGTATGTTTTACATTTAATCCTATAATTTTAAACTCTTTACCTTTCGGTTTAACTTGCAGCTCTACCGATAATTCTCCATTATACCCTGTTCCACTGCCCTCTACTAGCATAGGTCCTGGTCTATTTGATTCATATATTCCTAAAAGTAGCCCTAAGCCTATAAATCCTAGTACAGCTACCTTTCTAATATCATCTTTTGTCATCTATAAAAGCCCCTTTTATTTTTTTGGTATTAATCTTGGAACTACTTTATCTCTTCCTTCTAATCCAACTTTTTGAATATATTCAATCAACACTTCATCAAGTCCAGGGTAGTGTCCAATCTCTTTTCCTCCAGCTAAAGATGTATATCCATCTCCACCTGCAGCCATAAAGTCATTTGTAGCTACTACATACGTCTTATTAGGATCTAACTTCTTATCCCCTACTTTTATTTCTAAAACTCTTCTATGTGCTGGATTTTTAACATTAAATTTAACTGTCATTCCTGAAACTTGAGCCATCGCTCCTAAAGATTCTGGGTAAGATTTCAATCCATTTTCAACAGCTTTTTGTAGATCAGATCCTTTTACCTCTTTTGTTATAACATAGTTTCCAAATGGTAATACACTGATTATATCTCCAACAGTTACCTCTCCTGGATTGATAGAAGCTCTTATTCCTCCACCATTTGTTATAGCAACATCAGCACCTGTTTTCCAAACCATTGCATCTGTTATAAGGTGAGCTAAGTTTGTTTCTCCTGTTCTTACATACGCTCTATCCCCTTGTAATAAAATTGGGTTATCTCCAACTTTAACACTTGTTATCATCTCTTGCTTTTTAGAGATTTCATCTATAGTTGATTTTACTTTTGCATCCTCAGGAACTGGGTTATCTCCATTCATTATTATATTTTTACTATACAGCGTATAATCTATTGCAGAGTTTCTATCTTTTAATTTGTCAAAGTCAACTTTTACAACTCCAACATTTTTTGTGTACTCTCCAGTTTGAACAATTGTAACTCCGTTTACAACTTTCTTTTCTTTTAACTCTGTATGGCTATGTCCATCTATAATTAAATCTATTTCTGGAACAGCTTCTGCAACACCTATACTTTGTAAGTGCTTTGCTGTACTTTCGTCATCTCCTAAATGAGAGATTAATACGATAAATTTAACTCCCTCTTTCTTCATTTGAGCAACTACTGATTTTGATGTTGCAATTGGATCAGCAATCGTTATATTTTTTACATTATTTGGATTTGTTTTAAAATATGTTTCTGGAGTTGCTAATCCAAAGAATCCAACTTTAACTCCATCTATTCTTCTTATATCATAAGTTCCAGCTACTGGCTTTCCTGTAGTTTTATCTACAACGTTAGCTGCTAATGTTTTATATTTTTGCATTGAAAGTAACTCTTCTAATCTTTCTTGCCCGTAGTTAAAATCATGGTTTCCTAAAGTTGCATAATCTAATCCAGCAGCGTTTAGTGTTTCAACCATCGACTCACCCTTTGTCAAAGTTGCAAAAGTTGTTCCATGCATTGTATCTCCTGCATCTATTAATAAAACTTTACCATTATTTTTATCTTGCTCTAAAGCTTTAGCTATAGTTCTTACTCTAGCTAATCCCACACCATCATTTTTAGACTCTATCGCTCTTCCATGAACATCATTTACGTGAACTAAAGTTAGTTCATATTCTCCATCTTTTGGTGGTAACACCTTACAAGCAGAAAGAGCTAAAACTAGTCCCATTAATCCAAAAACTTTTAAATTTTTATTCATTTTTCCTCCCTGATAAACCCTAGTTTTCAATTAAATTCGAACATATTTTATCATATTTAGACAAGATTGTAAAAGAAAAAACTGCATATAAATGCAGTTTTCACCTTTATTTTACACTAGTATATTCAAAAGTCTTTGACTTGTTTCTAAAGCATCTCCCTTCAAATCCAAAACCTCTATTGTTTTCTTTAAAGTTTCAATCTCTTTAAAACGTATAGATACCTCTTCACTCTCTCCTGAAAGGTACCTCTTTATTGCCATTCCCTCTTTTATCTGACAACAATACAACTCTTTATACTTTTCATCTTTCACTAGAACGTTTTCTAATCTCTTTTCTAGCTCATCATCTAAAAGATTGTCTGCATTTAAAAAATCACATACCAATCTTTTTAAAAATAGATATTCTTTTAAAAAAAACTCTCTTTTATAACGATAAATTCTTAATTCTTGAATAAAATTAATCAATAGAAAAGGAAATACAACTACCATTATCGATACTTTTGGTTTTTCTATTAATTTTGAAGCAACCTCTAAAGCTAACTTTGTTTCTTTTTCCAAAAACTTATCTATCGTCTCTTTTCTCATTCTCTCTCCTATTTGAATATATAAGAGTATGCCTAACATTTTCTGAACTTGGCTCTACTTTCTTTACAAATATATAATACCAAGCTCCAGACTCTATATCCTCTTCAGCTAACTTTTGATGAGCTTCTTTAAAACCTAAAACATCATCTAAAAATGGTAAAACAGAAAAACATAAGAAATATATACATAAAAAGCTACTCAATAAAGCTATCCACTTTTTTATCATATTCTCCTCCTATTTTACCTTTATAAGCTCATAAGTGATTTTGTTATATCTGGGAATATTACGTGGAACATCAGATACGCTGCTCCAAAAGTTACTCCTAGATTAATTATCTTTCCTACTATATAAAGAGTTATTGGTTTTCCACCTTTAAACAACTTACTCAGCTCACTAAAATTAGTTGATAACCCAATACTTGTGAATGCTAAACAGAATAGCCACCCTTGTAACGGAGATATTAAACCATTAACCATACCTTTATCGATAACTATTTTAGAACCATCCACTCCTAACATAGCGTAGATTCCAGAGAATACTAACGAAGCTCCTATAAATCCTAAAATAAATTTAGGGAATCTATTCCATATTTCAAGTAAAGACCCCTTTAAAGAGAAATCTTTCTCTGCTGCCATAGATGTATCAACTTTTAAAGACCAGTAAGCTGCAACACCTAATGCCATAACACCAATTATTATATTTTGAATCATCTTTATTGTTGCTGCAACATCTCTTGCTACAGGTCCTAAATACTCTCCTGCTGCAACTACCGCTCCTGTTGAGTCAACAGTTCCTCCAATCCAAGCACCACCTAAAACAGGATCCATATTCAACATTTTTATAAACATAGGCATAGCTATCATCATAAATGCAGTAAACATAATCGAGATACTTACAGATAGTGTAAGCTCCTCTTTCTTAGCCTTGCAAGCCGCTGCCGCTGCTATTGCTGCTGACACTCCACTTACAGACATATCTGCAGACATAACCATGTTCAAACTCTTCGATTCCATTTTTAAAACCTTATCTCCAAAAAGGAATGTTAAAACTAAAACAACCGGAGTTACAAACCAAGTTACGAAGATTCCTGGAATTCCTATCAATAAAACTTTATTCACTAAAACAGTCGATCCCAATAGAATTAATCCTGTTTTTATAAAATACTCTGTTTGTGCCGCAGCAAGTAACTTTTTAGGAGTTCCTACAGTGTTACTAACTATCAACCCTAAAACTAATCCCCAGAATACATATCCTAGTCCCCAAGCTTTTAGTGCTTCTTGTTCTCCTAAAAGATAAGCACTCGTTGCTAATAGAAATACAAACGGGAATCCTTGTAAGAAACCTTCTCTATCTCTCCCCATTTTCTTCATTCCAAAACTAAAGTAAACTCCAATTGCAGCCAATAAAATAAGAAGATTGGGTATCAAGTTATACGGCTTTTGAATCGCTTTTGCTTTTAACTTACTCTCCTTATCTCTACTCACCAACCACTCATCCACAGATGTTGTAGCTGCTTTATTTAACTCTTCATCTGTAAAGTTTTTCCCTTCAGCTAAAGCTGTAGCAGCTAAAGCATTTTCTCTCATTATAGATGTAGTATTTTTAATCTCTTCATAATCTTTAATAAATGGAGCTCCCTTCTCCAAAGCTGCACTTTCACTCAGGTATACAGACTCCAAAGGATTCGTTGTCCACTTTTTAGGTTTTCCTAAAACATCTCTCACCTTTTGTGAAAGTGATGTTTTTATTACGAGAGCATTTTTGTCAAACTGCGCTTCGTGCCATTGAACTGTTTTAAACGAAGCCCTTTCTCCTTCACTCTTCATTATATCATTATATACTTCTGCCTTTCCTAACACAGCGTTAGAGTTAGCTCCCATATACATAAACATACAAAATACCAATAAGATTGTTGCTAGTAATATTGCCCAGTAATCCTCAAACTTAAATAAATCTAATATTGTTTCCTTTAAACTTTTTTCGTTCTCTTTAATAGCTTCCATTTTCTACCCCCTAGGTTTTTTTAACAAGCTTTTTGAACCATAATTCAAAGTCGTAAACATGACTAATGGGAACCCTTTAAGGGTTCCCATTAACTTTTAGAATATTTTTTCGAATAAAAACTACTTTTTAGTGTCCTCCACCATAATTAAATGGTTTCTCTAATGTATATGCTTCTCCAGGACTTGGATGTTGAGACATAGGTTTTACATTTATATTTGCTCTGTACTCTGTCTCTGCCCAAAGAATTCTTTGTGCTACTTGTGCTTCAGGATTTAACTCAACACCATCAAGCATTAACTCTTTAAACTTTTGATATCCAGCTCTGTCTATTAAATGACCTCCATGGATATACATAGGTTTATGATGTAATACATTAGCTGAGAACTTTTGCCAGTTTCCAATAACTTGTAAAATTACATCCTCAGTTACCCAGTTCAAGAACATCTTACCCATTCTTGGATACTGCTTTCCTGTTCTTCCACCGATGATAACTCTAAATAGTTTTTCCTCTGGTCTTACCCAAGCTGAAGATGGACAAGCTTCAACACACTCTCCACATCCAACGCAGCAGCAAGAATCTTTAACAATTCTATGATTTTCTAACTTTAAAACTCTAGTAGCAGCATGATCACAAACCTTCACACATCTTCCACATCCAATACATCTATCTTTAACATATATCGGCTTTGTTACTCCAATTATACCAAAATCATTAAAGTGACCTTTAGCACAGTCATTTGGACATCCAGCTATTGCCAATTTTATATGGTAATGACTTGGGAAAATTTGCTTTTCAAGTTTTCTTGCTAACTCCCAAGTGTTGATATTTGCTTTTACACAGTGAGAGTTTCCAATACAAGCCATTATATTTCTAGCTCCGATAGTTGGATAACCAGCTTTGGTAACATCCATATCAACTCCACACATCTCAACATCTACTTCTTTTATATACTCTTCTAAATAAGTATTTACAGCCTCAACATTTTCAAACTTTATTCCAGGAGCGTTAAGAGTTTGTCTCATACCCATGTGGAATGTTCCATCTCCCCATCTCTCTGCAATCTCTTGTATTACTTTTAAATACTTAGCTTCTATTAATCCTCCAGGAACACGAAGTTGTATCATGAACTCCCCTGGTACTTTTGATTGACGGAAGCAGTTTAGTTTCATTTTAGTTATATTAATATCGTGATTCACTCTTTATACCCCCTTAGTCGATTAGATATTTAGCTTCTGAATAATTAAACACAGGTCCTTCTAGACAAACATAAACTTCATCTATTCTACAATGACCACATTTACCGATTGCACATGACATCTTTCTTTCAAAAGATACCCAAATTTTATCAGTAGGAACTCCTAATTTTTCAAACTCGATAGCTGTATATTTCATCATATTAGGTGGTCCAACAATCACAACTTCTAAATCATGAAACTCATTTGATAACATCTTTAAATGAGGTACGTATTCTGTAACAAGTCCTACGCACTCCCCATCTAATCCACACCCTTTATCCACTGTAAGCACCATAGGATGTTTCTTTCTCCACTCTAAAATTTCATCTCTAAATAGTATTGAATTGTCATCTTTAAATCCAAATAGTAGCTCCATCGATTGAACTTCTGCTGGATTTTTATGTATATGATTGATTAACGATCTAACTGGAGCTAGTCCTGATCCTCCTGTTACGATAACCACTTTTTTATTTTTTATATCAATTGCATCAAACCCTTTTCCATAAGGTCCTCTCATTGGAAGTAAGTCTCCTGCATGAAGATTAAATATCTCATCTGTTACCACTCCAACTTTTCTGATTAGGAACTCTGCCCAACCCTCCTCAGCTGAGAAGTCAGTAACTGATATTGGACACTCTCCAACTTTAGGAAGAGATAGTTGCATAAATTGTCCAAACTTTATATTTCCAGCTTCTGGATATTCAACTCTAAATAGAAATTCAATATCAGTAACTTGTTTTACATCTAATAATCTGTATGGCGTTGGCATTATTAAATTTTGCATTATTTAGCACCTCCATTTAGTTTATCAACTTCTGCTGCTAATTTATTTACAGTAGTTGCAAACGATATAAACACTGGACACTTATCATCACATCTTCCACATCCAACACACATATGGTGCTCTTTGAACCTCTTTTTGTGGTCGTGAATCTTATGCATAACTTTAAATCTCATTCTTTCCCCACCAGCTTTTCTAAACGAGTGGTTTCCAGCCATATCAGTATATCCATCTACATGGCAAGAAGCATTTATTCTTCTTCTTTCCCCTGCATTTGAATCAGATGTGTAGTTCATATCATATGTTGTAAAGCAAGTACAAGTCGAGCAAGATACAGTACAACTTCCACACATTAAACATCTCTTATCAAACTCTTTCCACATCTCTAAACTCTTAACTGCTATTTGAGTTTCTTTATCATTTATCTCTGGTATTCTAACTGTTCTTACATTCTCAGTAACAGGAGTCACTTTAAACTCTAACTCTTCGTTTCCTGCAAAGTAAGTGTTAAATTCAGAGTCTTTAGTTTCTACTAAAACCTCTCCATCTAAGAATTTAACTCCAAAAGCATACTCATCTGCTGATCCAGTTCCCATTGAAGCGCAGAAGCAAGTATCCCATCCATTTTTAGGGCATTCAATTAAAACAAACTTTGTCTTTTCTCTCATTCTTTTATAGTATGAATCCTCAAACCCACCATTTTTTAAGAATATATCATCATATCTTTTAATTGAATGTATATCGCAAGCTCTTGCAAATACAAGCATTGGTCTCTCATCAACAACTTTTGATTCTCTGTAATCTGCATCAGTAAAATATAAAACTGTCTCTGTTATTGGGCTTAGAGCTTCTTTAGCTGCATAATCAGATTTCTCTTCATGCACAATCTCATTTGCCGAATAAACTCTATCATATCTTACAATATCCGTATCCGAATATCTTCCTTGCTTAGGAAATCTCTTTGGAGCGTATACTTTATACTCTTTGCTAAGATTTTTTAACAAGCTATCAAAATTTTCTGCTGTTATTTTGTATCCCATTCTTACTTTGCCTCCCCATTATTTGAATTTTTAGTCAACCATTCACGTGTTTATATTACAACCTTTATGTAAATTTGTAAATCATTTTTTACCACTTTTTTATATTTGGTTAAAATTGAATTTTCAGTCGAAACTTAATTGGTCATAGTTTAATTTCTTTATTTTTTTGATAAAGTTTCACTTTCCAAATATCCTTTCTGCATCTAATTTCATACAACACTAGTATACTTATACACTAGTGTTAAAACGATCACTTTTTTGTCACTTTAAAATCAAAAGATTGTTTTTTTCTGCATTTCAGTATAAAATATTAGAAAATAATATTATTTAAAAGGTGGACGTATGAAAAAATTTACTGTCGAAGCTGAATTTCACAATATGAAAATCTCTCAATACCTAAAAGAAAAAGGATATTCTGGAAGAGGTATTAGAAATGTAGAGGTTTATTTAAATGGAAAAAGAGTTAAAACGACTAAACAAGTTAAGAAAAATGCTAGACTTCTAGTTAAAGAAAAAGAGAAAGAGGTTGGAATCAAGCCTATTCAAATGGATTTAAAAATAATATACGAGGATAAAAATCTGATTATAATAGATAAAGATCCATATTTAGTTGTACATCCTACAACTAAAAAAACAGATATCACTTTAGCTAATGGAGTTATATACCATCTTCAAGAGGAAACAGGAAGAATTCAACCACCTAGATTTTTCAATCGTTTAGATATGAACACATCTGGTCTTATTGTTGTTGCTAAGAATGCTTATACTCAAGCTTTTTTACAAAGTGATAAAGAGAAAGTTTCTAAGTTCTATCAAGCTATTGTTAAAGGTGTTGTAAAAGAGGATGAGATGATGATAGAGATTCCTATCGGTAAAGAGGGCGACGAACTTAGAAGAAAAGAGATGTCTCCTGAAATTGGAGGACAAACTGCTAAAACAAGTATGAAAGTTTTAGAGCGTTTCCCAGAAGAGAATTTAACTCTTATCGAATTAGAACTTTTCACTGGCAGAACTCACCAAATACGTGCTCATATGTCCTTAGTTGGATATCCTATTCTAGGAGATGACCTTTATGGTGGTGGAGATTCTAGAGCAAAAAGACAACTGCTACATGCATTCAAACTTATATTTACAGATGTAGAAACTAACGAAAAAATTAAAGTTGAGGCACCTCTTCCAGATGATTTCAAAGAGATTTTACATAAAGTAAAAGATTAATTTTTATTATTATATATATTATAGTAGAAAAAAGAAAAGAGAGTGGCTTTAAACCACTCTCTTTTAAGTATTGCTATTAAATAATCTTTCAAATTTCAACTCATTTTCTAAGAAAACCTTTACAATTTCTGGATCAAAACTTTTTCCACTTTCCTCTTTTATTATACTAATGGATTTACGATGATCAAACCCTTCTTTATATACTCTTTTTTGTCTCAAGGCATCATACACATCTACAATCGAAACTATCCTAGCTTCTAAAGGAATCTCCTCACCTTTTAAGCCTTTCGGATAACCTTCTCCATTCCATTTTTCATGATGATATCTCGCTATATTTTCAGCCATCATACTGACACCAGATTTTTTTATTATTTCATATCCTATTTCTGGATGAGTTTTTATTACTTCAAACTCCTCTTCTGTAAGCTTTCCCGGCTTTTTTAAAACACTCCTATCAATCCCTATTTTTCCTACATCATGTAACGAGGCAACGCTTCCTATCTCATCACAAAACTTTTTACTACACCCCATTTTATTAGCTAGTAGTTCAGAATACATATTCAATCTTTTTATATGATTTCCTGTTTCAAAATCATTGAACTGATTCACAGCTTCTAACGACGATACTAACGACATCATTAAATCTTGATACTTCTTTTTTTCAGTTAAATCTTTTTTAGCCCTGTACATAAGTATCAAACTTATCAAAAACAGCCCTAATGAAACACCAACAAGTCTTTTATAGTCAGTAACTTCATAACTATTTTTTAACCAATATATATTTTTAGTCATATTTTCATTCAAAAAACTTGCCGAAATCTCTTTTAACGCTTCGAAAAGCTCCTCTTCATCTTTACGAATAATCATCGACAAATCATATTTTTTATCCAAAATACCCGCAATTTTCAACTCTTGATCATATCCGCTATTGTAAAGTTTATTTATTAATGTTTTATAATCTGCAATACTATAATCAGCTTCTTTTTTTCTAATTTTTTCAATCGCTTCGTCCATATCATTTACATAAATAAAATTTTCCTCTTTTAAACTTCTTCTAAGGTAATCCATATAATAGCTATTATCAACTACAGCAAACCTTTCTTTCCTAGCTTCTATTAAATTAGTTATAAAACCATCTTCTTTTCTATTGAATATAACTGGAGTTAAAGTATAGTAAGGGTTTGTATAATGGTCTCCTCTTTCAATGCTTGTTTCAACTGTTGCTGCTGCTGTTATATGATTCTCTTTCCAATCCTTACTATTTGTGTAAGTAACTTTATTCATTTTCAATCCTAAAATATCAGCAACGTCTGATAAATATTCAACCGTTAATCCCTTTTCTTTACCATCTTCATTATAGTATAGAGGATAATTACTTTTCTCTGCTGGAAACAGAACATCTACTTCTTTACCCTTCAAAGATTGATATCTACCTTTAAATTTATCTTTATAATACTCTCTTCTAGATTCACTAATCATATTTTTCAAATCATCCGACGAGATATTTTCAAAATATTTTTTTAAATCCTCATATAGCTTTTTCTCACTTTTAGGAACAGCTAATGTTGTAACCATCGTAGGTATTCTATTCATATCTATTTTATTTAAGGTATCGATAAATCCATATTGATTATCTGCTACAAATCCTTCTATCTCTCCATTTTTGAGCATTTGTACACCTTTTTCTCTCGTTTCAATATCAATAATTTCACTATTTAAAAACTCATATTTTTCAGAAAACTCTTTGTCTATGTACGTTCCTTTTATAACTCCCACTCTTTTTTTATAGAAATTTGTTACATCTATATACTGAGCATTTAAAAAGTACATATTAGCTTTTAAATAGAAAAACGTTGGAATAAAATAATACTTTTTTCTTCTCTCTTCTGTTTCAATTAAATCCATAATCAAAATATCTTTGCCTTTTTCCATATCTAATATTAGGTTCGTATCTAACTCTTTTACTCTCAAATTTATATCTCTTCTATTGTATATATCTTGAAATATCTTGGGGTATAAGCCTTTATACTCGCTTTGCTCTTTATAAAAGAAGAAACTATTTTCATTTTCCAACAATATCGTATGATCTTTCCCCATTAGGCTGCAGCATAATACGAAAGAAAACAGTAATACTTTCAACATGTTTCTCTTCTCCTTTGGTTTTATTTTTTTTATTATACTATAATTTTAATGAAAAAGTAATCATAAAAAGATTAATTTTAGTTCCCATGAATAAATTGACAAATTTTAAAAGATAATATATCATTAAGACAGAACGAAAGAAAGCATTACAAAAAGAAAAAGAAAAATACTTAATTATGAACTTAAATTAAAAAAATATAAAATATTAGGAGGTTTCCAAATGGCAGTTAAAGTAGCGATTAATGGATTCGGTAGAATTGGAAGATTAGCATTAAGATTAATGATGAACAACCCTGAGTTTGAGGTAGTAGCAATAAACGATTTAACAGATGCAAAAACTCTTGCACACTTATTCAAGTATGATTCAGCACAAGGTAGATTCAACGGAACTATCGAGGTTATCGAAGGAGGATTCTCAGTAAACGGACAAGAAATTAAAGTTTTAGCTGATAGAGATCCTAAAAACTTACCATGGGCAGAATTAAACGTAGACGTTGTTCTTGAGTGTACTGGATTCTTCACATCTCAAGAGAAAGCTGGACTTCACTTAGAAGCTGGAGCTAAAAAAGTAGTTATCTCTGCACCTGCAACTGGAGATATCAAAACTGTAGTTTACAACACTAACCACAACATTTTAGACGGTACAGAAACTGTAATTTCAGGAGCTTCTTGTACAACTAACTGTTTAGCACCAATGGCTAAAGTATTAAACGACAACTACGGAATCGTAGAAGGTTTAATGACTACAATCCATGCTTACACTAACGACCAAAACACATTAGATGGACCACACGGTAAAGGAGATTTAAGAAGAGGAAGAGCTGCTGCTGCAAACATCGTTCCTAACACAACTGGAGCTGCAAAAGCAATCGGATTAGTAATCCCTGAATTAGCTGGAAAATTAGATGGAGCTGCTCAAAGAGTACCAGTAATCACTGGATCATTAACTGAGTTAGTAACTGTATTAGAGAAGCCAGTAACTGTAGCTGAAATCAACGCTGCAATGAAAGCTGCTGCTAACGAATCATTCGGATACACTGAAGAGGAATTAGTATCTTCTGACGTTATCGGAATCGAGTTTGGATCTTTATTCGATGCAACTCAAACTAAAGTAATGACAGTTGGAGATAAGCAATTAGTTAAGACAGTTTCTTGGTACGATAACGAAATGTCTTACACTGCTCAATTAATCAGAACTTTAAAATTATTCGTAGAAATCTCTAAGTAATTAGAACATCTAGGAAAAACAGAATAAACAGAATAGCGGAACTATCTAGTTCCGCTTTTTTTTAAGAAAATATAATTAGATTTTAAAAATTTTGGGAGGTTCACATAAAATGGCAAAGAAAATTGTAACTGATTTAAGCGTAGCTGGAAAGAAAGTTTTAATGAGAGTTGATTTCAACGTTCCTATGAAGGATGGAAAAATCACTGACGAAAACAGAATCGTAGCTGCTTTACCAACTATAAAGTATGTTTTAGAAAACGGTGGAAAAGTAATAGCTTTCTCTCACTTAGGAAAAGTAAAAGAAGCTGCTGATTTAGAAAAGAGAAACATCGAGCCTGTTGCTAAGAGATTAGCTGAGCTTTTAGGACAACCAGTAACTTTCATCAACGCTACTAGAGGAGAAGAGTTAGAAACTGCTGTTGCTAACTTAAAAGATGGAGAAATCCTAATGTTCCAAAACACTAGATTCGAAGATTTAGAAGGTAAAAAAGAGTCTAAAAATGATCCTGAATTAGGAAAATACTGGGCTTCTTTAGGAGATTTATTCGTTAACGATGCTTTCGGAACTGCTCATAGAGCACATGCATCTAACGTTGGAATCGCTGCTAACATCGGAGAAGGAAACACTGCTGCTGGATTCTTAATGGAAAAAGAGATCAAGTTCATCGGTGGAGCTGTTGATGCACCTGAAAGACCATTAGTTGCTATCTTAGGAGGAGCTAAAGTTTCTGACAAAATCGGAGTTATCGAAAACTTATTAGTTAAAGCTGATAAAATACTTATCGGTGGAGCTATGATGTTCACATTCTTCAAAGCTTTAGGAAAAGATACAGGAAAATCTCTTGTTGAAGAGGATAAAGTAGAATTAGCAAAATCATTATTAGAAAAAGCAGAAGGAAAAATCATTTTACCTATCGATACAGTAATCTGTAAAGAGTTCTCTAACGAAGCTCCTCATTCAGTTGTATCTGTAGATGCTATTCCTGCTGATGAGATGGGATTAGATGTAGGACCTGCTACTGTTGCTTTATTCACTGAGCAATTAGTTGGAGCTAAGACAGTTGTATGGAATGGACCAATGGGTGTATTCGAAATGTCTAACTACGCTAAAGGAACTATCGGAGTTTGTGAAGCTATCGCTAACTTAGAAAACTCTACAACTATCATTGGTGGAGGAGATTCTGCTGCTGCTGCTATCTCTCTAGGATTCGCTGACAAGTTCTCTCACATCTCTACTGGTGGAGGAGCTTCTCTTGAGTATTTAGAAGGTAAAAAGTTACCAGGTGTAGAATCTATATCTAATAACTAATATAAATTATAAAGGACACTTTTCAAGGTGTCCTTTTTTTATGCTTTTAAATTTTAATAGCTCTTTTTTTAGAAATAAAAAAAGAACTCCGGGGGGGTGGAGTTCTTCTGGAATTTACTTTCTCAAATATATATTAGGGGGAATATATTAGAGAAAAGGATTTGTATTACTAGAATACCATTTTTAATGTTAAGTGTATATATACTTTTTTTTTATTTTTTAACATCAAAAAAAGCATATTATAAAATCCCAGATTTTTTAAATCTTTTATCTAAAGGAAACTCTATCAAACACCTTTGAATCTCTCTTCCACTAAGAGCATTTACTTTTCTAAGATTCTTTATAGAATAGCTTTCCGTATCGGATATTATTAAATTGTACTCTGAAATCTCCTCTTCAGTATTAAACCTAAACTCTAGAAAAGATTGATACGAAAACTCAATATTTGGAAAAAGCTCTTTTACACTTTTAATGACCCTCTCGTTATATTCCTCATCTAAGTTTCTAGATACACTGAGGATTTTAAATCCCTTTACATACTCCTCTTCCATAAAGAATCTAGAGATAGCACCTGCTAATCTCAATACATCAGAGTACATCATCTCTAAATTGAGTTCATTCAGTATATTTTCTACAACCTCTCCTAACCTTCGACATTTTAAAGAGTAGGGATTTTTTCTAACCCAAAGAACTCCATACTTTTTATCTAGGTATCCTATTGCAAAATAACTTAAAATATAATTTTCCAATCTTTCTGTCTCACCACTATTCAATTTAAATACCTCTTGAATTTTAGATGAAAACCTATTGAAATGTTTTTTTATAGGATAATCTGAAGATATATAATATTTACCTTTCAATACTATACTTCCAATCACCTTTTTTAAGTTTTCAGATATATCTTTTAGATTTTTTAATTCACCAAGTCTTTTATCTATATCTTCACTCTTTTCTTTCACATCTATATTTTGGCTTTCATAATATAAAATATTTTTATGTTTTTCAATAAGAGCCATTGAATATATAGCATAGAATGTAAAGATTGATTTTCTCATTTTAAAAGCTTCTATAATCTCTTTATATATTTTTACAAATTTTTTCTCATCTAACATATTAATCTCTTCTAGTAGTTCTCTTCTCTTTTTAGAAAGAAAATCCCTCTCTGCAAATAATTTCATTAATTTTTCACACAATATTTCAGTTATTTTTGTATTATTAGGTTCTTTTAAAAAAATTCCTTTTGAGTTTCTTGATTCTATAAAAATACTATTTTTTTCTAGAAGTTCTCTCACTCTTTTAAAATCTTTAATCGCTGTTGTTCTTGAAACCCCCATTTGCTGTCTCTCTTTTTCTAAATTAATATAACCCTTCAATAAAAATCTTATACAATAGATATCTATTCTTTCATCCGAAGTCAAAACATCTAGTTTTGAGAAAAAATCAGCAAATCCATCATTTTTATTTTCTAAACTGTAAATATTATTAACTTTTTTCACTACATTCATATTGTTTGCTTTTAAGTATTCATTTAACGTCTGCATATTTCTTTCTATAGCGTTTGTATCCAAATTTATGTATTTCCCAATCTCATCTACATGCATATCTCCGTGCAATAAAATTTTTAACAATGTTATTGCTGCTGTTGACATAAAATCCCCCCTTTATTCTTATATATAACTTTTCATTACCTCTAATTTCCCCTCTATTAAAACCTCTTTATTGGCTGGAATGAAGTACGTATCTCCCTTTCTAACTTCATACTTTTCATTTTCTGAAGTCAATACTCCCTCTCCATCTAATATTGAATATATTTTAAAGTTCTTGTACTGTGCATCTGTAAAGTTTCCATCTATTAACAATCTATCTATTGAGAAGTACTCTCCTCTTATCATCTCTTCTATAGTTGCATCTCCACTCTTTATCTTTTCTCTAGATGCTTCTGAGCTTATTTCAATCTCTTCTCCAAACTTTATAACATCCATAGCTTTATCTAAATGCAACTCTCTTTTAACTCCATTTACTTCTCTATCAAAATCATATATTCTATATGTTGTATCTGAGTTCTGCTGAATTTCACATATCAATATCGACCCCTCTAAAGTTCCATGAACAACTCCAGGCTTTACATCTATAAAGTCACCTTTTTTTACACTAACTTCATTGAATAGTTCAGTGAAATCTTTTTTATCAACTTTTTCTTTATATATCTCTGGTGTTATCTCTTTTTTTAACCCTAGAATCAGCTTAGCATCCTCACTCGCTTCCATAACATACCAAACTTCACTTTTACCAAACTCTTTCTCCACTCTTAAAGCGTACTCATCACTCGGATGAACTTGAACTGATAACTTATCATTTATATCTAAATACTTTATTAAAAGAGGAAACTTCTCTTCATATTTCTCTACTATCTCTTCACCTACAAGATCTTTTCCAAACTTTTGGAATAAGTTTTCTAAAGTTTCTCCTTCTAACTCACCGTTTTCAACGTAAGACATCCCTGATGGATGACAACTAACTTCCCAAGACTCACCATACAACTCTTCATTAGGTAAATCAAATCCTAAAGTAGTTTCAAATCCTCTTCCTCCCCATACTTTTTCTACTAAGTTTTTCTTAAATTTCAATAAGTACATTTTTCCTCCCATAATTTATATAAATATTATTTTGTCTATATGTAAATACCACAATCCCTTTTATTGTAACTCTATTTCTTATAAAAGTAAATAAAAAAAAGAGGAGAAACTTCTCCTCTTTTATACTTTTATTTCTATTATAGAGTGTTAATGTTTACTGATTGAACATTAAGAGTTCTTCCATCCTCAGACATAGGGATTTTTATCTCTCCATTTCTGATTCTTTCAATAACCTCGGCTCTTCCAGGAACATTCTCATCAAACCCTACAATCGACCAGTTATTATCAACTTTTGGAGTTAATTCACCTTTTAAATTCTCTTGTACGTATCTAACAATTAGATCTCTAATTCTTCCACCATCTTGTAACTCTTCGTAAGAATCATAGTACTTATCTTCAGTTGTTACAAGTCCTAAGTTTAAAAGAGTTCCGAATCTGTAGTTGTTTACAGCTACCTTGTATACTTTAGCAGGATCGATTGCCTCTCCCTTTATTGTAGCATCTACTATTCTCTCTCCAGCTGGTTTTGAAATATCCACTTTATAGTTTACTCCATCAAACATATCGTAGTTATATCCTCTAACTTTTGGATTGAACGATATAGTTACATCTCCTGGCTCTGTTGTATTGTAGTAATCCATTGACCACTCCATATACTTTAATAAGTTAGCTCCAGTCATGTTTACACCCATAAGCGTATTTGTATATTTATAGATGAATGCAACATCTTTCTTTTTGAAATCTCCTGCATTTAAGTTTGAATCAAAGTTAAATACCGCTGCTGCTGATACATCTGATTTTGCATAGTGGTTTTGAACCTCATTGATTAACTCAATAATAGCGTTATCCTCTATTTGAGATGTTGGCATAGTTGTAACTTTATCTTCACCAGTTATGTAGTCAGTTCTTTCAATAAATTTAGCATTTACTTTTCCTACTACTTTATTTGCATCTGCTCTTGACTCATCATGAACATTTTTAAATTGATCTAACATAGCTGCATCTGCATCAACATCTTTAGTTTCAATGTTTTTAGCAACTATATTTTGAACTTGCCACTTTCCATCTTTTTTAGCAACTTTAATCTCTCCGTTTGAAACTCCCCATCCGTAAGCTCCAGGCTCAAGAACTGTCGTTCCATTTACATCTGTTACATATCTAGCATGCTCATGTCCTGCAAAGATTAAATCAAATTGAGGATAAGCTTCTGCTAAATCAAATACTCCAGTTTTTCCATACTCATCTTTTCTTCCTAAATGGAATGCTCCTACAAGTACATCATACTTTCCTTCTAACTCATCTAATGTTTCCTTTACAGCTGTCATAGGATCTTCAAAAGTAAGCCCTTTGAAGTGCTCTGGTGCTGATGCTTCCCACATAGGAACGTGAGGTGGTATTCCTCCCATTAAAGCAACTCTTACTCCTTCAATCTCATAGATTTGGTAAGGTAATACAAACTTTGAACCATCATCTTCATTCTCTATATTTACAGAGATTACAGATCCTTTGAAGTTTTTAACATTTCTTAGTAAGAAATCCTTCTCGAAGTTAAACTCATGGTTTCCTAAAATCCAAGCATCGTAGTTCATAGTGTTCATAGCTTCTACCATAGGATGTGTTTCTAAGTTATTGAATAACTCAGCACTGTTGTCTTGAACAGTATCTCCAATATCCATTAGTATTAAGTTTGGATTTTGCTCTCTTAAAGCTTTTACTATTGTATAAGTTTTAGCAAATCCTGCACTTTTGTCCTCAGAGTCTATTCCATACTCATATGGATAGATTCTTCCGTGAACGTCTGAAGTTGCTGCAAATGATAGAGTTACCTCTTCTGCTCCAACCTCTCCTTTTGTAATAACTTTCTTTTCTAGGTTAAGTTTGTTTTCTGAATACTCCTTAACCTCTGTGTTTGTAGCTGTTTTAGGTGCTTCTTCTTTTTTACCGCAACCAACTAAAGCTAACGATAAAAGTGCCCCTAAAACAAAGAACTTAGTACTTTTCACTAATATTCCTCCCCTTTTCTTTTTATTAATAATATTGATACAACTGCGGTTACAGGTACAGTTGCTATTATTCCTATACTTCCTGCTAATGCATTGACAATCTCTATAGCTATAGCTGGTATATTGATAAACTGCTGATAGACCATTCCATATCCCCATATCATCATCATAAGTGGTAACGAACCACCTGCAAAAGCTAAAATTAAAGTGTTAATCATAGTTCCAACAATATCTTTTCCAATCTCCATAGCCGATTGGAACAACTCTTTCCTTGTTAAGCTACTTTTATGTTGATAAATCTCATTCACTGAAGATGAAATAGACATTGCCACATCCATAACCGCTCCTAAAGAGGCAATCAATATTGAAACAAATAGTAATCCCTCTATCTGCAATCTAAAATCTCTAGTTATATATAATAGTTGCTGTCCTTCTGATAAATTTAGCCCACTCAGTTTCATAATTTTTCCAAAACCAAAAGATATAAGCCCAGCTATTGTTATTCCACATATTGTTCCTATTATAGCAGAATATGTTTTTCTATCATAGCCCCCTATCAGTAAAAAACTTACAACAATTATAATTGAAGAAAGCAGTATCGATGTAGAAATCGGGTCTACTCCTTTAAATAGTAGTGGTAACAGTACATAGATTATAACTGAGCCTGTAAATGCCAACGCTAAAAGAGATTTTACTCCCTTCATCTTTCCTAACAATACAACAGCTCCTATAAAAATAGCTCCTAAAAGATATATTGATCTATCTCTTCTTAAATTATAGAGCCAGACTGTAGGCTTAGCGCCCTCTTCTTTCACTGTAAATATCGCCTTTAAACCTTGATCTGCATAAACATTATGCAAAGCACTCAAAGAGTTATAAACTACAAACTCCTCATTTTTATACTTTCCTTCAAGAATTCTAACTTCTAAAGTTTGACTTCCTCTAAACTTTCCTGCCACAACAGGATCTTTCATTAAATCCTCTTTTAAAACTTTTATAACCTCTCCTTGGACAAACTCTTGTGGGAATCTAGCCTTCCCTTTTAAACCTTGACTTAATTTTGGTGAGTATGTTGCCATCATAAAAATAGAGATTATAACTAATACTGGTAATAATATCTTCTTCATTCCAACCTCTTGTTCTATTAAAAGTTATTTTGCTTAAAAATTATAACATTTTTTTTAAAAAAAATCTCTTTTTTGTTTGACTATTCAGTATTTTTTTTGTATTATTATATTGTGATGAAAAACTTTTTTAGTGAGGTGTAAAAATATAATGCCAGAAAAAAACATAAAAGAATTGCTAAAAGGTAAAACAATTGACGAACTACTAGATTTGATAATTTTAGGATTAGAAGCTACTGATATAAATGATAGTGTTATTCACACTTTCAAAGATGGAAATAAAAAAGTAGAAATAGCTTAACTCTCTGGATATATTCAGAGAGTTTTTTTTATTTTTCTAAATTTACTCTTGATTATTCAGATTTTATGAGCTATATAAAAGTAGTGATATTAACTTCAAGAATACGGAGGAGAAATACTATGGATTATAAAATTATTAGAAAAGAAAATGTAAAAGAATCTTCATGGGCTGGTGGAATTTCTAAAGAGTTATATATATTCCCTGATGGTTCGACTTTAAACAACCCTTTTAACTTTAGAGTTTCAACTGCTACAATAAATCCAGGCGTGTATAAATTCACCACTTTCAACTCGTATAAAAGGCTTTTAATTCTTTTAAAAGGTTCTATAAAGTTAGAGATTGATAATAATGAATACTCTTTAAATCCTATGTCTCATATTTTTTTCTCAGGCGACAGTATAACTAAAAGTACAACCGAAGAAAACAGTGAAGATTTTAACCTTATCTTTAAAGATGATGTTGAATTATTAACTTTCCATATTACTGATAGCAATCTTTCAGGAGAGATTTTGTCCAATAAAGCTATCAATATTTTTTATAATTTAGAAAACAATAAACACGTAAATATAAATAACAACGAATATCTTTTAGAAGTTGGGGACACGATTATCATCTGTGGAAATAACTTTAATATAGAAGGAAAAGGTTCAGGAATTTTAATATCTTTATATATAAAGTAAAAACGCAGCCAATTTAAGGCTGCGTTTTATTTAAGCATACATTCTCATTAGAATTGCTGTTGCTAAAACCAACATAGTCATAGTTACTTTTTCTTGCATCTACTGTACCAGACCTTCCTATTTATAATTATATTTAATATATAATTATATCACCCTCCTTAAAGTTTTTCAAATTTTTGGAGATTTTTTTACAGTTTTTTTACTAGAATTTTCCGATTATATTTATGAACCATCCTTGTGTCTCATAATCTAAATCTTTTCCACCGTTTTTATAACGTAAGTCTTTTAAATTATCATCAAACTTACTGAAGTTATACCCCACTCCAACTTGCATATTTTCATTTATATCTCTATAAACTCCAACCTGAGCACCATGCTTAACTTCATCTGTTTTTCTACTTTCTAATATATGATATTCTGCAAAAACATCCCATCTGTATATTATTTCATATGTCATTCTCATCGAATACATATTTATTGTATTACTATGCCAATCTCCTCCAGAAACTAATCTTACTTTATCCTGTCTTATTGCATATTTTCCTGCCACAGTTAATCTCTGAGTCCAATCATAAATAGCTTCTACTGTATATAAGTGAGCTTTAAAATTAAAGTCTGTTGAATCTCCTACAGTTCCAGATCCGTTTGTATCATAGATATAGTTCCATCTTGATATTAAATTTAACCTATCATTAAATACTGGTCTATAACCAAACCCTAACCCTAACTCGTAGAACTTATCATCACCATCGAAAGTTCTAGATAAGTACTCATTATTATCTTTCTTCAAAGTATAGCTATCACCATCTATTGAAACATAGTTAGCTTCTCCAAATATTGTATACTCTGGAGTCGGTTTCCATTTTGCGTTATTAATAAATGCCCAACTAGAAGATGACCTAGCTCCTGAATCTCTACCATACTCAAGTCTATGCTTTGAATATAGCTCTTCAGTTTCATATCTCAAGCTAGTTCCTAAATTATTTCTAGTTACTTTTCCATCTTCAATGTCCACATCTCCTCTTTCATATAGGAATCCTAAGAAAATATTTTTTTCATATTCATAATCAACACCATAACCTTGCAACAATCCTTTTTCTGAATAATTTTTCATTATACTATTCTCTTGGAAAAGAGTTACTCTATCACTGTATAGGAATCTTTGTCCTATTGTTAAGTCTTTAGTTGTATCATCTTCATTTTCATGTGTATAACCTGCATATATCTCATAATCAGGACTATACTTATAACCTATAGTTACTTCTGCTGCTTCTCCTCTATTTCCGGTAGTTAAAGCACCTCCAAGTTCTAATTTCTCTGTAGGTGTATATTTTCCTCCAACGGTTATAGAATTATTTGGTGCATACCCTTTGTCCCGCCAAACAGAAGATTGTAATTTTAAATATCCGTCTAGCTCTTCATTAAATTTATACCCAACTCTTGTACCTAAAAGAACAGCCTCACCGTTATCTAAATCTTCACTGTTTAATGTTACTAATTCTGACTCATCCTCTTTTTCTTCTACATACTTAACTTCAAATCCAATATCTAATTTTTCTGTCACTTCTCTATTTATTCCTAAAGAAATCTCCTTTTGCTCTTGGAAACCTTCTTTTTTTCCAAGATCATCAAAATCAGTTTCTTTATATTTTGTAGCTTCTGTAAAGAGTAGAGTTTTCTCATTAATTTTATGCTCTGCTCTAAAACCAATCTCCTCTTTTTCTAAACCACTAGCCTCTGACGCTGTTGAGAATTCCTTATCTTTTCTAGAATACCAAAAAAGTAAATTGTCATCTAAATTAAACTTTTCACTATAATCACTTGGTGCTAAACTTGCCTCAATATAATAGGCTTGACCTTTTCCATTTTCATTTATTATTGGTTGCTGAATAAAATCATAACCACCATTATATGAAAACCAATTTGAATCTTTAGTTAGCTGATTCCCTTCACTTTCCGAATATTCTCCTTTAATATACGTTCCATTAGATTTTTTCAGTGTTAAATCTGCACTTTTCAATTCATAGTCTGCTAATGAACCTTTTCTATTTTCTTTAACATAAGTTCCACCAACACCTACATTATCAGTTAGCCAAGTTTTACCTCTTCCTCCTGCTGTTAAATTTGAAATATTATCTGCTGAAGAATAGAATTCATAATCCGCTATTAAATAAATATTTTTTTCTCCTGATGGAGTATTTTTTACTATATCTGTATTTTTTTCTGAGAAGTAGTTTTGACTCAGAGGTTCTGAAAGAATAACTCTTCCCGACAGCTCATTTATTGTATAGTCTGCCCCTTCTGTTAGAGTTACTCTATCTAGAATTCTACCTGTTTTCTTATCTTTTATTTCTATTGTTAACTTTGCACTTCCTATTACTATATCTCTTTCACTCAAAGCGTAAATACTTCCTCCAGTTCCCAAGAAAGAATCTCTTTTATAGCTTGTATCAGGATTAGCTGCAAAGACTTCTATATGATGTTTCGATTCTCCAAATGGATTTATCTCCAAACTATTGTATTCACCTCTAGCTCCATAAAGACTACGATTATAATTATTAAAGAATCCTGAATCTAAACCTGTTTCATAGTTCCCCCATAAAACTTGAGATTTATCCCAATCAACTCTTAAATACGCCTTACCCTCAGTTTCAACATCATAATAACGCTCTGATTCATCTCCATAGTCAAACGGTAAATACTGTCTATCGAGCTTTCTAAAAATAGCATTTTTATCTCTCATATGGAAATCACTAAACATATTTTTTATTTCATCTTCCCAAGTATCAGCTTGAGCTGTTATTTTATACTTATCTTTTATTCCTTTATAATAAAAAGCTAGTCTTCCAGCATTATAGTAACTCTCTCTAAAATCTGGATCATTTTGAAGAATTGAATCACTTCCAGATACTCTATTGTTCCCTAAAGTAAAGTCTGCTAAAGCTACTAAATACTCATAATCTTTAACTGTTTCTACTTCTATCGGATAGTGTTTATGCTTTCCATCCTTTTCAATTTCAAAATTATATACTTTTGAAGTTTCATCTGAAACAGTTTCATAAATAAAATCTCCTGTCGAGTCTAACTCAATATTTTGATTATCAATTTTTACTATTGATTTTGGATCAATATCCCTACCGTAGAATCTAATTTTAGATCCTACGATGGGTATATTTTGTAAAGCCAAATCATTTGTTCCATAGACTTTCTCTTTTATTGAGCTATCATCTTCATTTAATTTACTTATTACCATATCATTTAAATTTAGTGTCTTTATATCTGTTTCATCATAAGTTCCATTTTCACCATAAACTCTAAGAACATAATATAGTTTATTTACATTCTTTAAGTTTTGATTTTTTGAAACTAAACCATCCCATACTATTGGAGTATTAAAATCTATTCTCTCTCCAATTACTTTTCCTATAGGATTTCTTCTTAATACATCCCCTTCTTTATATATTAGCAGTTCATAACTTTTAATACTTTTATCATAGTTTGTATATGTATAGAAAATAACCTCTTCTTTTATATTCCCCATTCCGTCAACCAAAACATATGGTTTCGTAAGTATATTCAATCTTGGATCTACTGCTACTGGATCTACTATACTATAGATAACACCTCTTCTATTTTCTAAAAAAGCTCTACCTTTATATGTTAAATCCTCTGTTTCTGGTAAACGACTCTCTTTAACAAAAGGTGAATCAAGTTCCAGTTTCTGGAACTCAACACCTCTTACATTTTCTTCTGAATCACTCCATTTTTCATTTTGTAAATTTTGAGTTGATACTGTTTCAATTATTTCATACTCTTCAAAAGAGTTTGGAGGTTCAATTACTTGAGCACTTGCTGTTGTTATTATAAGTCCTAGTAAAATCAAACGTATACTCCAATTACTTTGTAAGTGATTACTCATCTATATCGCCTCCTTTTTGCTTTGAATAAATTGAACTTTTACTTTTTCATCACTCAAATACTCTTTTAAAGCTTTCAACAACTCTTGTTTTCTCTTTTCATCTAACTCTTTATTATCGCTTCTATTTAATTCAACTAATAAATGATCTTTAGATTTTAACTTTTTCATAATTTCACTAAAAACATCTTTATAGACAACAGGCTTTATTTCTGACGAATTTTCATAGAATAAGATTCCTGGGAAAACTCTAACTCTCAGTAATTTTGTTCCATCCTGTTTTGTTTCGTAAGTTGTTCTAGGTAAAACTACTCCAAAGTTATATTTGATCATCGTTGTTCCCAATCTTTGAACTTTTGGATTTTCTGTTGTAAATATGCTTCCGATAGGTAATGTTGTTGCATCAACTTTTAAAATATAATTTTTACCTTTTTTATCAGAAACTTCCGGTATATGGAATCTTCCATATTGATCTGTTATTATTACCAATCCTTCAACATTAGCAACTCTTACTCCTGGAATCCCCTCCTCTATTAATCCTGTGTTTATTATAGTTATCTTTTGATAATATTTAATTTTATTATCTCTATTTTTATTAGTAGCTTTTTTAAGTATTTGTCTTCTTAAGACGATATTTTGCGATACCATACCTTTAGCTTTTAAGCCCGTATGATTAGTTATAACTCTATTATCTTTTGTTAGAGTTATATCTGTTCCTTCTGCTGTGGTAACTCTAATATCTCCTAAGTTTGAAACATCATTTAATCCTGTGTAAATTTCAACTTTGCTCTTCTCTAAATCTTCTCTTTCACTCATTCTACCATGTAGAATCTCTTTTAACTTTATTCCTCTTTCTAAAGGAACACTCTGGTCTTTAATAGCTTTTGTAATCCCATCAACTATATAGTATGTGCTATTTGGAACATATAAATTTTCTGGAATATCTTGTTTTATTGATATACCTGTTGCTCTATTGTCATCTTGAATTCCGTCTCCATCTCTATCATGGAATACTTTTCCAATTACAGTTGTTGTTTCAAACAATGGATCTTCAACTACATCAACTTCTGCTGCATCTTCGTTTGAAACTGGTTTTCCTGATGTATTCGTTACAACTGCTACGTTTTTATAAGTTCCTCTTACCACTCCAATCGATACTTTTGTTAAATAAACCACTTCAATTTGTTCTTTACTTTCTAAATCGAATGGTCCAATAACAATTGTATTTCCTTCGTAAGTAACATCAATAGTTCCAACTTTCTCTCCATTTTTGATTATTCCTAAAGAATCCTCAATATATTTGAATCCAGCTGGCGGTGTATCTTTTATGTAAAGATTTTTAATCGGCTGACTTTCGTTATTTGTAATTACTAAACTATAAGGTACAAATTTACCGATTGATGTTTCTTTTACTCCTGCCTCTTTATCTATTGATACTAAAGGTTTTTTAACTTTTACCTCTGCTTCTGCTTCTATTTCAGGTAATCCAACAATAGCTACTTTAGCTATATTTCTAACTTTTTGTACATTTAAATCTAATGATGTTTTAGCTTTAATTGTATAAGTTAACGTTTCACCTGGAGCTATTTCTGCATCCGTAATATTTAAGTTAATATTTGGACCCGGAATAGTTCCTATTAGTGAATTAGGTCCTGCAACTCCTGTTATAGACCAACTTGTATAAGCTGGTATCTTTGATCCACTATTCGATAACTCTGTCATTTCAGATATGTTATCTATTACAGTGAAGTTTAATGCTCTTGTCGATCCACTATTCTTAACTTTTATAATGTACTCTACCTCTTCACCTAATAAAACTTGGTCTTGAGTTGCTACTTTCGTTAGTTCTAGTTGCATAGCTTTTCCAACTACATCGGCGATATCACTTACAGGTATATCTAAATCATATCCACCATCATTTTGTTGATCATAATTTGCTGATGCTGTATTCGTTATTTTTTCACCACTTTTTAACGAAACATTATTTTTTACAGTTGCTTTTATTATTACTACCGCTTCTGTATTTATTCTTGATATTTTGATTTCAGAAGTTGAACCATTTATATCTCCAGTGTAAGGTATATCACTTTCACCTTCTTTTACAGAAACTATTTTAATTGTTTCTGGATCAAATAATACCTCTCCTAACTCATTTTTAATCTCAGAAACCTTATCAATCAACTGTACATTAAATACTATTTTGTCTGTTTTTAATTTAATTGTATATATTACCTCTTCGCCACTTACAATTTTATCATCAGATTCTAACTGAGTAAGTACAGTTTTTTCTATAGCTATCACTGGTTTTCTTGGAGTTGACGTCGCTTCAGATTCTAAGTTTTTATCTTCTCCAAAACCATCTTGACTTAAAATTTTAGCTTTAGCTATATTTACTATACTACCAACTATCGAATCTTTAACTTGAACTTCTATTATATAAGTTATTTTTGATTTTGGTTTCATATCTAACTTATCTACTATATTTCCTTGAGCCGTTTCAATCGGTGTAACTCTTACTGAATTTTCTGGTTCAATTAATCTAGTTATAGTCGATTCTGACTCAAACGGATAAACCATTTCTCCTAAGTTATTTAGAGATCTAATATCGTTAATTATGTCCGTACCTTCAATTCCTATTAGATTATTATCACCTAAATTTTCTAAAACTACTGTATAAACTAACTTTTCTGAAGGATTAAACTCTTTTAAATCAACTGTTTTAGTCAATGTAACTTCTGGTATTTTTGCAAATACTTTTACTTTTGTTTCAATAATCTCTTCTTTTTCCCCAACTTTAATGCTTAAAATAGCTTTATTTTCTATTATAGATACTGCTTCTGTCGACACTTTTATTTTTGCAATAAATGTAATTGTGCTTCCATTTTTTATATCTATCTCAGCTTTTAAATTTGGACTGTCTTCTAATATTGTAATTGAGTTTTCAGAGTTTGAAGATATATACTCAATTGATAAAGTTCCGTCTTCAAATGCTGCTCCTAAGTCTCCATTTGGATACAATTTAGTTTGAACTTCTGTAAACATATCCGTTAATTTTGCATTTCTAATCCATCCATCTCCATTATTACTTACAACTATAGTGTATTCAACCTCTTCTCCTGGAGAATATAGATATGTTGATGTATTTGGTAATAATGTTTTCGTTTTAACTGTTTTTGTCAATCCAAGAAGCCCAATTTTTCCAGTTGAAACAGCTTGTTTTACTATCTCTTTTTCTACTGGTCCACCTTCTCCTTGCTCAGTATACTTACCTATCGCTGTATTCAATAGCGTTCCAAATACATTAGATTTTGTTTGCGCCGATAACTTCAATACTACTTCATCTCCAACTCCTAAATCTAATATCGCTTTATATGTATCTCCTGCAGTTGAGTCTTTAACTAACTCCTCTTTTAACACCGATGTTACTGGTATTTCTAAAGAAACTCTTTGCCAAG
>JBOFRT010000015.1:0-2733 GCA_051651165.1 Cetobacterium sp. | reverse complement strand
AGGTTTAGATGTATGGTCACAATATGATTCACATTCAATCTATCATGAAAAAAATGGAATAAAAGTATCTAATGGAGATACTAAAAAAATGGGTTATGAATTTGCTATAGAAAATACAAGAAATATAACTGATAACTTTGAGTTAGGATTAGGAGTAGCTTACCAAAATCATGCTGGATTAAAATCAGAAAATAGAAATGGTGTAAACTATGAAATTGGAAAATATGATTCTGCACCTTTATATGTAGTTGGAAAATATAATTTTACTACTTTTGAAAATGGAATTACTCCATACGTAAAAGCTAACGTAGGATACTCATTTAATTTTAATTCAAAAGATGGAGAGATTGCAGGTGTTAACTATTCAACTAAAATAGATGATGGTTTCTACTATGGTGTTGGAACAGGAATGGAATATAATAACTTTACTGTAGATATTATGTACCAAGCTAACCAAGCTAAAGTTAAAGGAACTGTAGATGGAGCGACTGACTCTCATAAAAAATCACTTGATTATTCAAGAGTTACTTTAGGATTTGGATATAAATTCTCATACTAAATTTAACTAATTAAAAAAATTAATTTTTATTCATACACTTCCTTTATAATAGTAGAGGCCTCTAGGGTAAAACTACTACTATAAAGGAAGTTTTTTATTATCTAATTTCACATTTTTTATATGTCCCATATATTTTTAATTTTTCAACTCCAAGCCTTATCTGATTAAGAGACTCTTTTAAATTATTATTAGACAAATTTCCCTCTAAATCAATATAAAAGTTATAAGAAAATGTCCCATCTCCTACAGGCCTTGATTCAATTTTTGTTAAATTTATCCCTCGCTTATAGAACTTTCCTAATATTTTATACAAACTTCCAACTTCATGTTTTAATTTTACTCCAACTGTGATTTTATTATTTTCTAAGCTATTTTTTATACAAGACCCCACAATAATAAATCTGGTTTTATTATCTAAGTTATCGTTGATATTCTCTTTTAGAATTTTTAAGTCATTGATTTCACAGGCTCTTTTGCTGCCAATAGCTCCTTTTTCTAAAGAGTTTGAATCTTTCACATATTTTACACTTAAAGCAGTATTATGATAATTTATATGCTTGATTTCTCCTAAAGAATCTATAAACTTTTTACTTTGTTCAAAACCTTGGGGATGGGAGTATATCTCTTTAATATCTTCTAATCTGGCTTCCTTATTTCCTATTAGATTTTGAATTATCCTTATACAAACCTCTCCCACTATAAAAAGGTTATATTTTTCTAAAAGGTCATAAACTAAATTTATTGATCCTGTTGTAGAGTTTTCAATTGGTAAAACTCCACATTCAATCTCTCCATTCTTTACAGCAATAAAAACATCTTCAAATGTTTTATAATTTTGTGCTCCAATTCCTTCTCCAAAATACTGAATCATAGCCTCTTGACTAAATGCTCCTTCTACCCCTTGATAACCAACTTTAATCTTTTCTATCATTACTTTACCTCTTTATCCACTTTATAAAATCTATGCATTCCACTTGGATGTGATTCAAAATTTGATATATTTTTATTAACTCCAGCAATAACTTTTCTTGTAAATGAGATTGCCATAACTCCATCCTCTTGAATTATTTGGCAAACCTCTTGATAATACGCTTCTCTTTTTTTATCATCAGTCTCCTCTTTAGCTAAAGTTAAAAGTTCATTAATTTTCGGATTTGAATAGAAAAATCTATTTCCAGCAGCTCCTATAAATTTTTTATTGAAAACAGTTAATGCTTCCTCCCCATCACCAGTTGGCGATGTTTTTCCCAAATGAAAAAGTTGATGCTTTCCATTAGATGTTTCACTTATAAAAGTTCCCCACTCTAAAGGATTTATAGTTAAATTTATCCCAATATCCTTTAGTTGTGCTTGAATTATTTGAGATATCTGCATACTATCACTATTACTATGAATTGTTATAGATAGATTTAAATCCTCCTTGTTTTCAACTTTATCTAAATACTCCTTAGCTTTATCTATATCTTGACTATACTTTGCTCTATTCTCTGTATAACCAAACATATTCTTAGCTAAAGGCGAATTTATACTTTCAGCATATGTTCCTAAAACTGTTCCCAATATCTCATCTGAATTTAAAGCATAAATTATTGCTTTTCTTAAATTTTCATCTTTTAACTTTGAATCCTTCATATTAAATCCAATAAACTCTATTGCTAATGGGTCTATTGTCATTAATTCTAATTTCGAATTTTTTAAAACTTGCTCTGCATCAATAGGGGAAACAGCGTAAGCTATATCAACTTCTCCTGTTTCTAATCCAATAACTCTATTTGTAGCTTCTGAGATACTCCTAAAAACTAACTTATCAATATTTGGCTTTTTAAAAGTATGTTCTTTATTACTTTTTAAAACAATCTTATCCCCTGTTACCCACTCTTCTAAAATAAAAGGTCCCGTTCCAACTGGATTTTGACCAAAACTATTTCCAGATTCATTAACAGCCTTTTCACTCACAATTGAAGTTCCAGGATCAGCTAAAAATTTTAAAAGTGTCTTTGTTGGATATTTTGTATTTATATCAAAAGTCTTATCATCTACCTTTTCAACACTTTCAATACTTTCACCAATTGCTCCAACTATTTTAGAGTTCTTAACTCTATTTAAAGAGAATATAACATCTTCAACCTTTAAAGGTTCTTCATTATGAAATTTAATTCCATCTTTTAATTTAA
>JBOFRT010000014.1:0-1121 GCA_051651165.1 Cetobacterium sp. | reverse complement strand
AAAAATCGATTAAAATATTAGAATTTGTTGTATTTGTTCCTCCTATAAAAATCTCTGGTAATAACAGTGTGTCATCATTTTTAATCTTAGCTATATGTTGAAATTTACGTCTAGCTTTAGATTGCTTTTGAGAAAACTCCTCTCTAGAGACAAAGATTCCGCCGTTACTATCTTTGACGAACTCCACTAAAACTTTGAAATCCGTATCTTCATGAACAAAAATAGCTTCAATAACCATATTTTGTGTACCTATAGTCATAAGCTTTAAAATTTTATCTAAAATCTGGTTATTATTTATATATTTAGAAGTATTACTAAAATATAGTTTTAAAACTTCTAAAGCTTCTATAACAGATGTTTTTCCTGTTCCATTAGGACCATAAATTCCAGATAAATTACTACGGAATTCTATTATGCTATTTTTTATATTTTTAAAATTTTCCAATCGAATTTGTTTTATATTCATTTTTATTCTCACCTTATAAAAATATATTTTATACTAATTTTAACATAATAATTATATAATAACAATTTATTTTTGCTAATATATGTTTTTTTATCATAATTTTACAAAATAAATTTTTAAAATAATCAATTTATTTCCATTAGAATTGTGCAGGAGGTGCTTGCACAAATTCCGCCAGATTTTTTACATCCATAATAAATAAAAAAATACGCCGGAAATACGCCGGAAAAAATCTTTATAATTAATAAAACCCTTAATTATAAAGAGATTTCAATAAAAAAATATGCCGGCGTAAATTAAATGTTACTTTTTAAAGTCTCTAGTATTTCACTAATTCAGGCTTAAATTTACCAGTTTTCAATTCAATAACTATGTAAGAGCGAAGCTTTAGGTATAAAAAAGCAAATTCAAATAAAAATGTTGTACTAAAATTGTTGATAGGAAATAAAGAAGAATTTCTATGACATCGATAGATATAAGAAAGTGTATTAGAGAGAAGCTTGGTTTAATTTTAGCGTAAACTTAATTCTAACTTTTATGAAAAATCTATCTATCCGACATATTGGACAGTTAAAATCATCAACTATAAGTAGCTAAAATCACTGCCAGTTTATATCCACAATAAATAAAAAACACACCGATAAGAATATCGATG
>JBOFRT010000013.1:0-1081 GCA_051651165.1 Cetobacterium sp. | reverse complement strand
TAAACATCGCATTTGGAAGGGCCTCTAATATAGTTCCTTCTAATTCGATAACATCCTTTTTCGACATACTACCTCCTATCGAACAGAAATTCATATTATTTTAACATTTATTTTACAAAAAGTCTAGCTAATTTTTAACATTTTTATTGTTATTTTTATTAGTCCAACTCAGTTAAAACAACAGGTTTTCCATCTATTATGGCAACAGTGTGTTCGAAATGTGCTGAACGCTTCCCATCTCTTGTTACTACTGTCCATCCATCATTAGTTATATTCACTTTGTAAGTTCCAATGTTAACCATTGGTTCTATAGCTAAAACCATACCTTCCTCGATTTTTAACCCTCTACCTTTTCTACCAAAGTTTGGGATACAAGGATCTTCATGCATAGCTTTTCCTACTCCGTGCCCAGCAAAATCTTTAACTACAGTAAATCCATTTGATTCTACATATTTTTGGATTGCATTTCCTATATCACCAAGTCTATTTCCTGCAACTGCTTCTTCAATTCCGATTCTTCTCGCTTCTCTAGTAACATCAATTAATTTTTGTGATTCTTCATCAATTTCACCTACTGCATATGTTATTGCTGAATCTCCATAAAATCCATCTATTCTTGCTACTACATCAACACTTACAATATCTCCATCTTGAAGAATTTTGTCATTTTTTGGAACCCCATGAACTACCTCTTCATTTACAGAAATACAAGAACCTGCTGGATAAGGATTTATTGGTCCTCCAACACCTATTGTAGCTGGTTCTGCACCATTATCAATTAAATAATCTTCAATAATTTTATTTAATTCATATGTAGAAATTCCAGGTTTTATATATTTTGGTAGATATTCTGTATATAATCTTGCAATTAATTGACATGGTTTTTTTATTTTTTCTATTTCGTCTCTAGTTTTTATTATAACCATAATTTTCCTTTCTGGGTTTCTAAAGTTATCCTAAAATATTAAAGATTTCCTTTGCAATTTCATTTATTTCTTTAGTTCCGTCTAACTCTACCATTACTCCTCTTTCAGAGTAGAAATTAAATAGAGGTGCTGTTTGCTCATGATATGCAGATAAT
>JBOFRT010000012.1:0-1211 GCA_051651165.1 Cetobacterium sp. | reverse complement strand
CACTTCTTAAATAACTTAGAAGTTCACTTTTAGCCTTTACTGTTGTTAAATCCTTTCTTTGTATATTCCCTTTAGATATGGTAGTCATTAGTTCTTTAAACTGCTCTAGCTCCTCATTTATCTCATAACTCTTTATTTTGCTTACTACTTCATCTATATCTTTACACTTTAGAAATCTCAATATTTTCTTCATATATCCTCCATTTTATACAACAGTTGAGGGTTTAATACCCTAACCATTTTTTACCTTCACAAGCTATTCTATTAAATTCATCCCAGATCTTTTCATCTAGAAATTCAAAATGAATAGTTCCTTTCTTAAATATCTTGAACTTAAAGAACTCTGAGTTATTCCATTCACCAAAATTAACTCCTGTATCTATTTTTGATTCTATAGTTAAAATTCTACCGATATCTTTTCCAACTAAATTACAGATTACTTTTTCTAAATCTCTTAGCTTATCTCTCTTTAGATAACTAAGCTTTTGAACTCTATTACTCCCTTTATCATATTTCAAATAGAATGTATCAATCATATCTGGAAGGATAAACTTCTTTCCAACTTTCCATCTTTCGTTAGTTTTCCATCCCTCTATATGAACTCTATTGTCTGGATAGTATCGAGTTAAATAATAAAAGCTCTCTTCTATACAATTATGAAAAATCTGTTTAGAATTTTGAATTAGAATTTCCAATAATTTATTTATATTATCTACAGTAAAAGGCAAATTGCTATACTCTTGCTTATTATCAAAGAAATCCTTTTTAACTTGTGATGTCATCTTTTCTTCTAATTTAGTTTTATCAAATACTAGCTTCCAAAATGATGTTCTTACTTTTTCAAGAACCTCTTCATACTCTTTTTTACTATTACTAGAATTCTTTTCTAATAGGCTTTTTACATAAACTTTCTCTATAATTCCATCTAAGAAATATTCTAGTTTGCTTTTTAGAGTTAGATATTCCCCTACAATCTCTTTTACTGTCATATACTTATCTTCTAAATTTTGTAGTACATCTACTTTAGCCAGTTGGTTTATATTAAGCTCTTGAAAATCAATATCATCTTCTTTAGAGAAACCATCAAATTTAAATTCAAACTTCTTACCCTTAGTTTTATTTTGTAATTTAACTAATGCGACTTCTACATTAGTTTTTCTTTCAGCATCTTTAAAACAGTTCCCAAGATATTCTATATCAGCATTATTGCT
>JBOFRT010000011.1:0-1373 GCA_051651165.1 Cetobacterium sp. | reverse complement strand
TAAAATCCATCTCTATTACTTATCGTTTCAACACTCTTTTCTGATATTATCTCTAAAGTTTCAGATATAGATTCCACTGCTTTTTGGCACATTTCTAAATCTTTTAAAAGAGCACCTCTTAAAAACATAATTTTGCACGTATCAATTAGATTTCCACCAGTTGCAGCTCTTAAAGGAGAACCACTTGGATGCATAGCCACCGGATTATTTCCTAAGTATCTCTCATCTGGTAAAAAATATCTTGTTATATCTATTATCTTATCTATAAAATCTTTTTCTAACTTCTCATAAAAAAGAATTAATATATCATTTAATAGTAAAGGATATCCAATCTCCCACTGCCACCAGTTTGTATGCTCTACAGAACTCAAATTATAATAATTTTCATAGTTATTCTCCAATACTTCCCTAGCTATTAAAAATATTGTCTCATCTTTATAGTAAACTGAATTCTCTGTATTATAAGCTATACCTAAAGTTAATATTTTTTTATAACTATCTCTAACTCTTTCTACCAAAACTCTTTTTTCATTCTCTTCAATTAAACTTTTATTCTCTCTATTTTGTCTTAGAATATTTTCACACTCTTGCTCTAATTTTTTTAAAGTTTCTACTGGTGCAATTTTCCCTGTTAAATATTCTATACGTTTTTTTAATATGTCCCCCATTTTACGCTCCCTCTTGTAATCTTTTTTCTATATTTATTAAACTCTTTTGTCTTTAATATACTTGCTACAGTATTTTTAGTAAATATACCATTTTCTTTAAATATCATCTTTTTTCTATAAGAAATATAACTTCTATAGAATAAAAAAGTGTACGTCTTCTAACTTCAAGACATACACTTTATTTTTTTCTATAATTCAATGGAGATTCTTTAAACTTTCTTTTAAAAATTAAAGTAAATGCGCTTGGAGATGAAAAGGATAAAATATCAGATATGTATCCGATTTTGTAATCTGTAGTTTTCAATAGTATAGCTGCTTTAGTTAACTTTTGATTTAATATATACTCTGATGGAAAAACTCCTAAATATTTTTTAAACTGCTCCTTTAATATTTTATTATATATTTTAAACTCTTTTTCTACATCACTAACAGTAACTCTCCTATCAATATTAGAGTCTATATACAGAAGAATATCCATAAAATTTTTATCATTTAAATAATTGAAACCTATATTATTTTTTCTTTCACCTAAATAAAAAATTATATCTAATAATAATTTAAAAAACGTTAACTCTTTGTCCTCTATTTTTAAAGCTTTTTCAATTTCAAATAACACTTTTTTTAAATTATAGATTTTTATTCTTCGATGTTCTTTCTTTTTTATCTTGTTATTTAGTGTTTCTAATAAAGAACAATCTTTTATTC
>JBOFRT010000010.1:0-2038 GCA_051651165.1 Cetobacterium sp. | reverse complement strand
ACACAGATGGAGAGATAGAGGTAAAGAAACTAGATATATCAAAAGCTTATAATGATGTAATAGAAATAAAAGCACAAAAGGATGTAGGTGGAACAAAGGTAGATTTAGGTACGTATACACTAACATTGAAAAATGATGCGAAAGCTGGTATTTTGAGTGATGTAAAAGCAACTATTGATATTTCTAAGCTAAAATTAAATACAGAGTATGGATTTGAATTTAATAAAACAGGAAAATATTCAGCTATTTATGAGGGTGCTACAAATCATCCAGGAGTATTGGCAAATAGTCTAAAAGAAATAGATGTAACAAAGGGGAGCATTCTTTATAGTATGTCTAGAGATGTGGCGAAGATTAGAATAAAATCCTTAGCTGGAGGAGTTCAAAATTCTTCAATACCAAGTTTAGAGGTAACAAATGATACATTATTAAAAGAAGTTGGGATAAATATAGGCGGGGGTTATTTCTTTATTAAAAGAACATTTAATGTTGATAGTACAGAAGCGCTAGATTACGAGATAGAGTTTCTAAAATCAGATGATACAATAATTCAAAAAATGGATTTAAAGTTAATAAATACAAAATATACTGATTTAGGAGAGTCGATAGCGTACGTAGATAGAAGATTATTGCTTTCTGGTTGGACGAGTTTAACTGGTCAATATACTTTAAATCCAACTTCATCTTGGAAAACAGGAAAAGTAGATTCTGAAATTGTACAAAATAGTATTAATAATTTATCGACAGTTCAAGGAAAAATAATTAAATATATTTATGTAAATGAGGAGTCGGCACCAATTCAAAATGGAAATATAATAAAATATCCATTAGCAATAGGAAATCAAACTGATAATGGAGTATATTTTTATACGAATACTTTGATAGAGAATTTTTTCTCTGAAATGGCGATTTCAAAGACATCTATTCTAGAGAGTAGAATAAAGATTTATATTATAACTTCAGATGAAGAGGGGTATACATATACTTTAAAATTAAATGGTGGAAATAAACAAAATACAATAGGTGAAGTGGGAATAGATATATCGTCATTAGATGAGAATGATGTATTTGTAATTGATAAAACAGATATAGGTGATTTATTAGATATAGATGGTGCATTACCAAGAAATTTAAATAATTCTATAGGAACACATCTCGAATACACAATAGGAACAAGTGGAGTAACTCAAGAGATTTTAATAAATAATAAGATAGTGGGAGAGGGTTATGAAATATATTTAAATTCAAATAAACAGCTAGAGATTAAAAAATTAGATAGGACTAAAGAAATTTCAGATATAATAGTACTTAAATCTTTAAGAAAAGTAGGTGGGGATTCGAAAGTATTAGGTGAATTTACAATAAACTTAAATAATATAGTAAATAAAATAGAAATTGATGGAAGTGGAGTACTAAATTTTGGGAATTTAGTATATCAATTAAATAGTTCTCACATAGGTGCTGAAGAAGTATTTAAAGTAAAGAATCCAGAAAATCTTCCGATAAGATTTAGTGTAAAGAATACTAACGTAGAAGTGCCACATGTTGATAACAATATAACAAATACTCTAAAAATAGAAAAGATAGAGATACAAAAGTTAGATGATTTCAATTTTAAATTAAAAGGGTTTGCTGAAGTAAGTGAAACAACAGATAAAGGACAATACAGAAGTAGAGCAGCAGTAGGAGAAATTGAAGTTATGGTAGATATAAACTAAGTAAGAAACAATTAGGGAGGCAGTAATAGGGTTATATGAAAGAAGATTATAAGGAAAAATTAAAAGAAAAAACACTTGAAGAAATATTTGACTTATTAATAATAGGTTTAGAATATGAAAAGTTAGAAAAAGAACAGAATAAAAAAATTAATGTTCAAGGTTAACAATAAAAAATACAAAGGTAGAGGTTGCAGAGGACAAGAGTAAGTTGGTGGAGCTAGACAAAGCTATGAAGTCAGTTGAAAGGGGAATTTGCCGAAATAAAAATTCGTCAAAATTTTTATTGGGGATATAGAGAACATCTATATAACTGTCATTAG
>JBOFRT010000009.1:0-1295 GCA_051651165.1 Cetobacterium sp. | reverse complement strand
CTTTAATATTAAATAAAGCTCCTAAAACACCAAGTGTAAAAGCGTTAATAACAATGGGAACTATAATAAGGGGATTTTTAACAAAGTTAGCCATTTGAATTTTAGCAGAACCTAAAACAGGTACTAAAGTTATTCCAATTGGGTTAACTTTAAGTCCAGCAAGAGCAAGGCCAAAGGCTGCAGCACAAACACCAAGATTTGCAGCACCAGCAGCTATACCACTAAGATTTACAGCAAGAGCTATTCCAACAGTAGAAAATGGTGAAATAATAAGAATAGAAAATATTATTGCGATAATACCACCTGTTAAAAGAGGTTGCATTTTAACTACTTCTTCTATTGTAAGACCAATGACTCCATTAACCTTACTAACATAAGGTAAGAGATTTAAACCAATCCATCCAACAGCAGTTGAAATTAATATAGGAAGAGCAACCATGCTTAACCCCTTCACTTTATCTCTAAAAAGATAGATAGCCAAAGATGCAATAAAGGCAGTTACTCCTGCATTAACTACATCACCTGTACCAGTTAAGATTATATTACCATTAACAAAAGATACAACACCTGATCCAATGAAAGTGGCAACAGAAACACATATACTTTCTAAAGGAGTGAAGCTTAATTGGTATGAAACTCCAGTTCCAATTGCAAATGGAAGTAGACTTGTGGATATTCTTGTTAAATTTAATATACTTGCTAAATTTAAACTTTTTGCAATCTCACCAAGAATTGCTGATGGAATAAGAGTTGCAACAATCCCTAAACTCATACCGTTTAATATTTTAAACATTAGCTCTTTTATTTTCATTATTTTCACCTTCCCGTATTGTTTATTGAGTTTGTCTCAATTCTATCAAAAGCTTCTTTTAAAACATCTAAACTATTAGAACAAGCTATTCTAATAGCTTTATCATCACCAAAAGGTTTTCCTGGAATAACTTTGACTTTTAGTTTTTCAAAAAGATAATCTGAATATTGTATAGAATTTAAATTAGTTTCACTAATATCTATAAAAATATATATTCCACCTTGAGGAGCAAATGCTCTTAAACCAGTGATATTGTTTATTCTATTTAGACTATATTGAACTCTTTCTTTGTATAGAGAAACAAGACTGTTTTTTATGTGTTCTCTATTTTTTAGGGCTGCAAGAGCTGCTCTTTGAGAGATAGCTGAAGCACTATAAACAATAACTTCATTTATTTTTCTAATTGTGTCTATAATAGACGTAGGTGCAATATTATAGCCAACTCTCCAACCAGTCATAGCAAAATTTTTAGAAAAGCTACAAA
>JBOFRT010000008.1:0-1769 GCA_051651165.1 Cetobacterium sp. | reverse complement strand
AATCACCAAAAAGAAATAATTTAGAGATAAAACTACAAAAAGAAAAAGAGGGATGGGAACTGTAAAAAAACGACCTCGTAAAATCGATTTTAAGCCCTTTCAAAAAGTATAGCCTTGTGTTTATACCCTTGAAAATACTAGGAAAAATGGTATAATGAATCCATTACAAAAATTTAGCTTTAATTATTGGATTTAAGTACAGAAAAAAGAGGGAAAAAGAAAAATTCCCTCTTTTTTAGTTGGATGAAAAAAAAAGATCCATTCGTTACTCTCATTGGAACTTATTTTTTCACCCTCGTAAAATAATAAAAAATTAAGGAGGTCAATTTGATGGAATTTTTAAAAACTTTAAATTTATTTTTACAACCTATTACTGTTATACTATTGTTATTTGTAATAATTAAATTAAACAAAAAATAATCTATATGGAGGTTATAAATGAAAAAAATAAATGATAGCTCCATTCTTATAGTAAAAGGTGAAATAGCCAAACAAATTCAAAAAGAAGCTCTTTCTAAACCTACAAAAAAAGCCTTAGAAAGAAATGAGAAAGCCTCCAAACTTGTAGCTTATCTTAGAGGATAAATAAAAAATAGAGAGATTTGCACATCTCTCTATTTTCTTTGGTTTTTATTCCTTGTTCAGCTTTGTGCTAAAATTATAAAATATTTAAATTTAAAAATCAAGGTGGTAATTATGTTTGCGTTAAATTCAACTAATGAAATTATTCATATAAAAAATGCTTTAGTTAAAACAAATTATTATTGTGCTAATTGTGGTGGTATATTAAGAGTTAGAAATGGAACAATTAAAGTTAAACATTTTTACCATTTATCAAAAGACTGTGGGGATAAGGGAGAAAGTCTTATTCATAAATATTGGAAAGAATATTTTTCAACTTTAAATGAATTTGATAACTATAACATAGTCGCATCAAAAACAGAAGTATGTCTACTAAAAGGAACTTATATTCCTGATATAGTTTTAAAAACAGATAGTGGGAATTATTTAATTATAGAAATTTGTTATAAAAATCCTAAGACAACTGAATACTTTGAAAAATATAGAAAATTATCAAAATTAGAAAAAGTTTATGAAATTGAAGTTGATTTTGATGAAGTTATAGAAACTAAAATCTTGTATGATAAATTTGAAGTTGATAATTTATATAACGAACTTGAAATGGCTAAAAGTTATATAAGTAATTATTCTAAAAATGGTGGAATAGTATATTATGAACCCGAAATATATCACCCAATAGAACTTGATTTAAAATTACATAAAGATGTAAAAATGGCTTATAGATGGAGTTATAATCCTGAAACTAAAAAAAAATATAAATATCCTTATAAAAATTCGATAATTCGCACAAAGGTAAAAATTTATTTAAAAAAATCTACAGAACTTTATGGAGAATTAACAACAATTCCTTTTTATGCGTATATTTATAACGAAAGAGAACTCATAAATTATCTTTATAATGATGAATTAGGTTATCTTTATATTAAATTTTCAAAATATGAAAAAGAAGTAAATGTATGTGTTTGTATTTTTGATAAAAAAAATTAAACCATGTTAAACACAATAACAAACATTATATAAATTTAATAACTCTAAGAGATATTGACATTGTCAACAAGAAGATGTATAATCCATATACAAACTAAAAACAATCAATGTTGGAAACTTCATTGTACGGAAAAGAGCTAGAGGTGAGAAACTAGCTCTTTTCTAATTTTTTGTACTATGATATAATCTTTCTTAGTGGT
>JBOFRT010000007.1:0-1154 GCA_051651165.1 Cetobacterium sp. | reverse complement strand
AACTATTATTTTCATTGTCATTCATTTGATAAAATTTATATTTTTCCTAAAAATTATTAAAACATTTATTTTATTATACAATATTTTAACAATTTTTAGTTTCTTTTTTTCATTTTATGAAGCTTATAAATATATTAAGTTGCTATATAATTACACATACTTATTTATTTAGATTTTTATCATTATAATTTAGCTCAATGATTCTAAAATCTCTTTCTTAATATTTTTAATATTTATTCTATTCTTAATATATTCAGCATATTAAAGTATTCATTTTCTGTCAGCACTTTCTTGCAGACTACAAATTCTATTAGTTACACTTTTTTATAAAATACCAATTATTTGAATATCTTACTATTTTCTATAGCTCTCTATAATTAATTCTAAATCCTTCTAATATTTTTTTATTAATAACTACATCAACTCTTAATAGTGATTGATTAAGATTTATTCTAACTTTCTTTAATCTAATTATAACTTTCAATTTTTATTTTAGCAACTTTAAGTTTAATTTCTTTAGAATATCCAATAACTTTTTTAATTTTTTAGATAATATAGATTATTATCTCTCTTTTTTATCAGCTGTCTCTATTAAAATATTTCTGCCGAAATAAAATCTTTATTTCTCAAAATATAATTTTAATTGTGTACATTTTTAAGATACGTTTTAAAATTTGTATCAAAAAACAACTATTTTTTGTCATAAATTATAGAAAAACCCTTTTTTTTATGCTAAAATATTTATATCACTTATCGGGGGAGGGAATAATAAATTATGTTAAAAAAAATTAAAACTATTTCTGAAAATCTTTCTAATAGCGAAATTCCTAAAGTTTTTGATCATTTTGGAAAAAAGATACTTCCTTTTTATAGAAGAGAAGTAAGTACTCGAACAACTCATGGGGGAACTTGGGATATAGAGGAAGAGTTTATCATTGGAATCACAAATCACGGTTGGGCAAAATATGACTATATTTTTAATTGCTCATCTGAAGCAGGAGTTAAGAATCATCTTTCTGAAGAGATTATGACACCTTTAACTTATGAAAATATACTATTTTATTGTAATACAATACCTGAGCTTAAAGAGAAGATCCAAGAGTGTGGTATTTAAACAAAAAAGAGAAGAAAAATCTTCTCTTTTTTTAGTTTTT
>JBOFRT010000006.1:0-1113 GCA_051651165.1 Cetobacterium sp. | reverse complement strand
CAGAAGAAGAAGTAAAAAATGAAAAAATAAAAAAAATATTGAAAGATGTACCTACATTAAAAGAAGAAAAATTAAATGAATTAAATCTAGAAAGTTTAGAAAAAATTATAAATAGAATAGAAGAAAAAAAGAGAAAAGAGATAGAAAAAGAAATATTATCAGAGAGATAGAAAAAAAGAAAAAAGTAATAAAAAATTACAAATTAAGAAATTAGGAGAAGGGTTACTTCTCCTTTTTTTAAAAATTATAGAAAAAATAGATTGAAAATAAAAGCTAGATTTGGAGGTAAAAATGAATAAAATTATAATTAATTTTGTAGTTATATTAGTGATATTTATTATAGGAGTATTGTTTATAACATTTGAAGAGTTTATTGTAAAAAAAATAGGAGTTAAAAAAGTTGACTCATTTTGTAATAAGAATTATTTTTTTAAATCAAGTTTTTTAACGGGAATAATTTTTATGATAATAGTTTCAAATAATTTATTTTTTAATATGTTTTCTGAAACATTTAGTTCAATACTATTTATGTTACTAATGTTGAGTTTATGGGTTACATGTATATTAATGGTAGTTTCAACAGAAATACAATCGCCTTATTCTGATTATGAGTTAGAAGTTATAAAGCCACGAACTTTTATAAGATCAACAAAACTATATTGCTTGGAACAAATGAATATTAATATAGATTTAGAAAAATTAAAAGATTTAGAAATAGAGAAGTTAAGAGAGGTAATTTTCGAGTTAGACACAGATATTTTAATAAATAGAAATACAGAATTTAACGAGGATGAAAAAAAACAATTATTAAAAGAGTATGGTGTAGAAAAAAGAGAGCTTTATCATAAGTTATTAGGGGAGAAAGAACGAGAAAAATTAAAGCAATATAGTGAAAATAATTTAAAAAATTGGGTGTAGGAGAAGTTAAATGAAAAAAATTTTATTTGTAAGTTTAATAATGATTGGAGCAGTAATTATTTATAAGAACATAAATATGTTAAAAATAGTAGAACCAACACTATTTAAAAAATATGAAATACTAAAAGAAGAAGATAAAGAGTATGCGGTAATATTAACTCTTCCTAGTATGGGAAATTTTTTAACAGTAGAAGC
>JBOFRT010000005.1:0-1707 GCA_051651165.1 Cetobacterium sp. | reverse complement strand
TTAATAGGTATCCTAAAATAAAGATATTAAGAGCTACTGGAACTGGGGAGTACAACTTAAATATAAAACACTATAACTTTGGACAAATAGTTGGAAAAAATACTCGTTTCATAAAGGAAGTTCGTAAAGATTTTAATCTTACAATTAACTACAATGGAAAAGTTACTAAAAAAGATTTTGAAATAACATCATCTTTACCAGAGATTATAATAAGAGAGGATGGAACAATAGAGATGCCTGATATGTGGATATCTATAGACCAAACTCCAGATAGTAATGAGATTTTTCCAGTGATAGCTATAAATGATAAAAGTAAATGGGAAATGGAAACAGAGGCAGATTTTAATCCAGTTAATAATAGACCTTTAGCTAGTTTTGATATAGGAGAACAAAAAAATATAAAAGTTCCAGTTAATATAAGAGAAACACCATATCAAGGAGTAGAAAAGTTCTTTATTTATGATAGAGGAGCTTTAACAGAGAGAAATTTAGCTGTAGGTGGTTATACTAAGGAGTTAGGAGGAGGCTCGAAAAATATAGTTAAAGTTAATTTTGAGATGAATTTATCAGAAGATACTATAAAAAAAATGATAAGTTATGCTAAAACAAAAGATGAAGCTAAAGTGGAGATACCCTATTCAGCAGCTGAAATTCATGAAATATATGGAATTAAAGGAGTTCAAGATTTAAAAACAAAAAGATTTAAAATATTATTGCAAAATAGAATAGAAACGATTAAGTTTCCTAAAGTTTATGTTATTAAAAGTGATGATATAAAGAGAAATAGTGTGGATTTAAACTTCAAAAATCCAGTTTCAAGAAGTTATGGAGATCTTTTAGGAACTTTTGATGTGGATAGTAATGGAGAAAAGTATCCAAATTTAATGTTACCTAATATAAAGCATCCTCCTTCTCTTTTAATTAGTAACATATCTTCCAACTGGAAAGGATTTACCCTTATTCCATCCATTCATAAAATAGATGTATTTTTAAATAATACAAAGGTAAAAGAGATAACAACAGATTTAAATGGAAAGTTGAGAGATGAAGTAAAAATAGAAAGTAATGGGCGAACATATAGCATACTAGGTGGAAAAAACTCTTTAATAGGCGTAGGAATTAGAAACTGGGATTTGGAAAGTTCTGGTGAGATTGATACAATTGAGTTTAAACATTATAATAGTTATAATAGAGTTACTGCTATAGATAGATATAATTTTTCTTTAACACCTTTTAATCCAAGGGTATACTTAAATGAGGGTGAGTCTACTGTTTTAAAAAAGCTAATTTCAGGAACTAAAACTATTAAAAGTTCTGGAAAACTAAATGAAACTAGAATAAGCTTAGGAATACTTAAGCTTCATAACTATGGAAAAGAGATAACAAAAAGTTCTAAAGATAATATAGGTATTAGAATAGAGGTACCTGAAGGAGACATAACTTCAACAAGCGGAGGAATTGTAGGTAAGTTTAGATTTGGAGTGGACAATACATACATAGGTAATTCTGGTGAAGGAGAGGATCTATCATTTGTAGTTACAAGTGGAAACATAGCTCAAAATGTAGAATATGAGTTTAAAGTTGATATAAAAATAAAAGTTGATACAATAAATGGTGAAAAGAAAGATGTTATAATTGATACTGTGAGATTGCGTTGGGAAGAGTTAACTGAGGGAGATATGAGAGTAATGGCCTACAGCTCAACTT
>JBOFRT010000004.1:0-1331 GCA_051651165.1 Cetobacterium sp. | reverse complement strand
AAGGGTTGAGGGTAGCAATTAAATATAAAAATAAGAATGGAAGGTTCTTGGCAGTCCTTTCATCAGGAGGTAACAAAATGAGAGCAATAAAAAAAGAAGATTTAGAAAATATAAATTTTTATCAAACACCTAAGTGGTTATTTACTTTATTACTTGAGGGGAAAATTACTCCAGGAGCATACTGTCTTTATATGCTCATGTATGATAGAACAAGATTATCTTCAAAGAACAATTGGATAGATGAAGAGGGAGAAGTTTTTATTATATACTCTTGGGATTCGATGAGAGAAGATAGAAAAGTAAAATCAAATACTCAAATAAAAAGAGATCTTGATAAATTATATGAATTAGGATTATTACAAGTTAAACGTAAATATAGAGATTCTAATCTTTATTATCTAAATATCTATTCTGGAAAAGAAGAAAGTGAGATTACACAAATTGTGGAATCTCACTCAGAGGAAAAAGTAGAATTACACAAAATGTGTGAGTCGGATTACACAAAATGTGATAGTGAGATTACACAATTTGTAGAGGCTAATAATAATAACTTTATTAATAATAATTTAATAATAACTACTACTAACCAAGATAATATAAATTATAAAGAGCAAGATACTAACCAACCTGAAAAAGCTAGTAGTAGTTCTTTTGAAAAAAATATAAAAGAGATTAAAAAATATTTGTTTGAGAACGTAAAGGATATACCAACTTGTAAAAACATTATGTTCTTAGTTGAAAATATAGGTCTATCTCTTGAAAGAATCAAAGAGGTTGTTAATTACGCAACTAAATCTCAAAAAGGAATTGGCTTTATTTACAAGGCTTTAGAAGAGAATTGGACATTGAAAGATATAACGTACTCAACTGAAAAGAATATTAGTACTACACCTACAGCAAGAGGACATAAGTTTAATTCTGAAGCTATAGATAGCACAATAGAAGCTAAGGAAGCTAAAGAGGAATACTCAGCTAAGATTGATAGATTGCAAGGGATATATCAAGTTTTAAGTGATACAGAAAAGAAAAAAGTTGATGATGAAGCATATCAATTAGCTGTAGAGCAATATGGACCAACTGTTGCTAAGATTATGGCAAGAACTAAAACTAAGTTTGAAATTTTAGAGAAGTATTATCTATTGGAAAAAGGAGCTTAGTTATGGAGAAAACTAGAAGAGTAAGAAAAAGTGGAATTACTTATAAAAAATCTCAAAGTAAAATAAAGCAGAGATTTAAGAAATTGGAAACTTTAGTCTATATTAATTTTAATTTATCTAATAAAGAACTTGCTGAAAAGATAGGGATTTCAGAAAAAGAGTTTTATCGAGGTA
>JBOFRT010000003.1:0-1296 GCA_051651165.1 Cetobacterium sp. | reverse complement strand
CTGTTCAACTATAACTTCTTGTGTAGCAACTTCTTCTTTTTCTTTTCCACACGCTGCAAAAATTGTTAGTATTGCTAAAGATAATAAAATTTTTTTCATTTAGAACTCCTTTTGTTGTTAAATTTACGATATATTCTACAACTATTTTAAGAAATTGTATATTTGAAATTTTAGATCAAAAGTTTTGGTATAATTTTTCAACTTTATAATCTGTTCAATTGTTTACAATCATAACAAATAAAAATTAGTTTGATTTTTTATGGAACAAAAGTTATACTACTAATAGTAAGATTAAAAAATTGGACATAAAAGTTTAATCAAAATAATTAGGGGGATACAAAATGTTAGATGGACTACAATCTATTTTTAATACATTGTCAACTGGGGTTGTCGTATTAAATAATAAAGCTGAAGTTAAATTTTTAAATAAGTATATGATGAGTATAATGAAAAAAAAGCATTTAAAAAATCAACAATTAGGGGAACTTTTTGGAAATTTATTTACTTGTATTCATACAGAAGACAGTAATCAAAGATGTGGGGAAACCGAAAACTGTCCTGAATGTCCATTAAGAAAATCTTTAGGAGAAGTCTCTAAAGCTTCTCAAATTGTTGTTTTTGAAAAGGAATTCTACTTATCAGAAGAGCAACAAAAATTAAAAAAATTTTTTGGAATCAGTATGAAACCTGTAGTTGATTCAGACGAAGGTGAGGTATTAATTGAAGTATTTCCAATAAAGCATGATAAAGTTAGTGAATTTTATTTATATTATCAAAATATAGATGAAGTAAATAAAAAGGTATATAGAGATGTTTTAACAGGTTTATATAATAGAAATTTTTATGAAGAAAAAATATCTAAAATTTATAATAATATGGAGCATCTTAGTGTAATTTTGCTAGATATAGATAATTTCAAAAGTTTAAATGACACAAAAGGTCATATTGAAGGTGATAAAATACTGAAAGCTCTTTCTAAAATAATAAAAGAAACTATTCATTCCGAAAGTTATGCAATAAGAATGGGTGGAGATGAGTTTTTAATTTTAGTAAAAAAAACAAAAGAAGAAGCGTTAAATTTAGCTAAAATAATTTTATCAGAATTTGAGACTTTTAATAAAAGTGTAAGTATAGGAGTTGCTGAAAAAAAGGTAGAATTAAAAACAATAAATGATTTATATAAAAAAGCAGATATGGCTCTATATACAGCTAAAAAAAATGGTAAAGGAACAATAGTGACAAATTATTAATTAATTTATATTATTTTCTTCAAAATAATGTTATAATAACAGATAC
>JBOFRT010000002.1:0-1048 GCA_051651165.1 Cetobacterium sp. | reverse complement strand
TGGTCCTGAACCAAATTTGCTAAAATGTGAGTCTATAGCTTCACATAGAGTATAATTTTCAAAATCTTTTAAATATCCCATAGACTGCACTGCCTCATCATACGAATAACAAAGTACAGGTTCATTAATCTTTCTTTCCTTAACCATATTTACTGGAGCTGTTCCAACATAAACTGCACACATATCAGTTGTTGAAGCTGCTACAACACTAGTAGGATTTTCTCTTCCCGTTACTCCATGTTCCATTATTTTCCTCCCAATAATCTCTCTTTGATTTTGTTATAATAAATGTTTTCCATTGTTGCAGTTAAATTAATATTTTTCTTTTTTATTGAAATATTCTCATCTACTGGAATTAACATTTTTTCAATCTCTGGAATCTCTTTTATTATTTTTTCATAAAGAATTTTTGGATTCCCATTTATAACTGCTCCATGATTTAACCCTACTTTTTCTATTGTTGGTCCTATATACATTTGTAATTTATTTTCATCTTGTTTTGTGTTTACTTCTACTTTTTTAGCCAAAATACCCTCCTTCTCTGTGCCCCACATAACTTGGTTTAGGAGCACTAAATTTAATTCTTGCATTTCCTATCCAAAAAGGATAAGGTTGTTCATCCTCTATTTCATACTCTGCAATGTCTTCAAAAACAAAGTAATCTCCAATGTATTTTTCTTCTACTATTCTGTTTATAACTCTCTCAATTAAAAGAACTAATCCTTTGTATCCTTTAACAGGATCTTTATCATAAATTGCAAAATATAAATCAAAATTGAAAAATCTTGTTTCTACGGAATCTTCACCACTACTAAATCTTATAGCTATTGCAGGGATTTCGTCTATCGCAGTATTCGGTGGTAAAAAACCAGAAACAACCTTTACAGCACGAGGCTCTTCTTGTTTATCTTTAACTGGATAAATTAAATCTTCTGTATTTTTAGTTATAAATTCATTTAAGGCGTTTTCTAATACTCCAATATTCATTTTTTATACCTTCCTAATAAATAGTTAACTTCATGGCTTAATCGAATATTTATTTCTCTTC
>JBOFRT010000001.1:0-1012 GCA_051651165.1 Cetobacterium sp. | reverse complement strand
TTAGAGCATCATAGTCAATCCAATAGTAAGTGTTATTATCTATAACTTTTTGAATAAGTTTTTTAGATGTAAGTTCTTTTAAATATGTAAGGATAAAAGCATCTTTTAAATCTAAATCATATTCTAAAGCTTTAGATTGCTGAACCGCTCCTATCGTATATTTGATATTTTTATTTTCATTCATATTGTTCCTCCATAGAGACATATTCTCCCAATAAAAAACCTCTCAATTTACAAAAAAGTGTTGCAAAATTGAGAGGTATACTCTATAATATTCCTGCCAGAGAATGGGTGGGAGTATACCTGCCTTTTTTTATTTCTTTAAATTTTCTTTATTCTCTCTAATCAACTTCTCTTCAACTTCAGAGTTTTCAATTCTTAATTGTTCTCTACATTTAACTGCATAATTAATTAAATAAGTTCTTAGTTCATCATCAATATTTTCATAATAAAGCTCATCTTTTTTTACACTTTCAAAGCTTTTTTCAAATTTTTCATTGAATTTTTTAATATCACTTTGAAGAGTTAGAAGCTCTTTTTTTATTTGGTCCAAGTTGTCAAAATCTAATATTTTACTTAAACGGTTATCAAAATGGATATTCATATCAAATTTCCATTTTATAAGACCAAACATTTTCTCTCTTCTTTCATCATCTAATTTATCAATAACACAAGCATGTCTAAGAGCTTCTTCAAAAGTCATAATATGACATTGAAGGTTCATAGACCTTTCAAGTGCTAAAGAGTTCCCACTTTCAGTTCTCATAAAATCCTCCCTAATTATTAAATAAAATCTAACTAAAGATGTTAAAATATTTAGTTAGTAAATATATTTACGAACACAGTTCTTTAAGTAACTCTTCAGGCTTTATACCAAGAGCTTCGCTCCATAAATGAATGGTTTTTAATGTTGGAATTCCACCATTACTCCAATATTGGAGTTGAGAGTGAATTGATTGTCTTTTTACTTTTAATCTACGAGCTAATTCTGATTTAGAAATACTTTTTTCAG